>CALGGS010000188.1 GCA_937915735.1 uncultured Treponema sp. | reverse complement strand
CAGCCGGCTGGATGCGAAGCATCAATTCACCAAAAGTAACTACTTTTGCCATTTTTAATCTCCTATTTTCCGGCACAAACGCCGTTTTTTGAAAAATAATTGCTCCAATTTTACCCTAAAACTCTAAAATCTGCAATATGAACTTTTTATATTTAAAATCAAATAAAGTCCCGAATAATATTCAAAAAGAAAGAAAAGGGTGATAGAATAAAAAATATGGAATGGTTTGAAAAAGAAGATTTTTGGAATAATTATGGCCCGATTATGTTTGACGCAGGGCGCTGGGCAGAAGGTCCGACTGTGGCCGACAGCGTTTGCAAAATCGCAGGGCTTGGCAAGGGCTCAAAAATCTTAGATGCTGGTTGCGGTCCTGGCCGCATTTCAGTGGAGCTTGCGGTCAGAGGTCTTGAAGTCACAGGCGTCGATTTAATTCAATCAGAGCTTGATGCCGCAGCCGAAAGTGCGACTGACGAGGGCGTTGATTTGGAGCTTATTAAGGCAGATTTAAGGACCTTCACAAGCGAAAAAAAATTTGACTGTGCCATAAATCTTTATACATCCTTCGGATATTGCGACACAATCGATGAAGATGCCCAGATTTTAAAATCCATTTACAATTCACTTCGTGACGGAGGATTTTTCATTCTCGAAAATATCAGCCGGGAAATTGCAATCAAGGATTTTACCGAAGGCGAGTGGTTTGAAAGAGCCGGAAAAACCGTTCTCACAGATTTTAGCGTCGTTGGGGCTTGGGAAGGTCTTCGCTCCCGTTGGATTTTAATCGACAATGAAACTGGCGAGCGTATTGAGCACGAATTTATACAGCGACTTTACTCTGCCGTTGAGCTGAAACGCATTCTGCTTGGGCTAGGCTTTAAATCAGTCGAAATTTATGGGGATTTTGACTTTTCTCCATATAATCAAAATGCGCGCACAATGGTGATTGTCGCAAAAAAATAATAAATCTAAAGGGGACCTCGAAAAATTGCCAAAGGCGAGTTTTTCGAAGTTCCCTAAATTGCTTTTGGGTGGGAAAAATGAAAAAATCTCTTTTTAACATATTATCTGACTCCGGAATCGAATATGAAATCGTCTCTAGTGACGGGAAAACTAAAATCTCTAAGGAAAATTCTTCTAATCCTGAAATCACTTCTCTCGTTTTTGACAGCCGCCAGGTAAAACCCGGCTCGCTCTTTTTTGCCCTTCCTGGCACTCACACTACGGGCAATGTCTTTATTCCGAAGGCAATCGAAAATGGAGCAAGTGCGGTGGTGTTTGAGGTAGGGAGCGACGGCGAAGCCGGCAAAACTCTCGAGGAGAGTTTTGAGCGAGTCTCGGTGAAGGCTATGCCTGAGCCGCATCCAAATTCCAAAACCCCTGTCTTCATCCGTGTTGAGGATGCCCGCAAGGTGATGGCGCCGCTTTCTGCAAGTTTTTATGACAATCCTTCTTCAAAGCTTGCCGTTATCGGAGTCACTGGAACGGAAGGAAAATCCTCGACAGTTTCTTTTGTATGGCAGCTTTTACGGCTTAGCGGTCACAAGGCGGGCTTTATTTCTACCGTGCAATATTCTCTTGGAGACGAAGCGATTGCAAATCCTGAGCATCAGACGACACCTGAAGCTACGATAATTCAGCGGCAGCTTTACGAAATGGTTGAAAATGGCTGCGAATATGCCGTAGTCGAAACATCGAGCCACGGACTTTCACCGATTCTAAATCGAACCGGAAATCTTTTGTTTGACTGCGGAATTTTTATGAATGTCACCCTTGAGCATCTTGAATTCCACGGAACTTTCGAGCAATACAGGGACGACAAGGCAAATCTTTTCAGAAAACTGGACGAGCACAATCACGAAAAGACAATTCTCGGAAAAAAAGTAAAAGTTCCTTCGTTTGGAATCGTAAATCTTGAGGACGAAAGCGCAGAATATTTTATAAAGGCGACAAAACAGCCTGTTTTAGGTTTTACGACCGAAGGAAAGGCCGGAAAATCTAGCGGCGAAGGAGCGGAGGCGTCTCCACTTCCAAAAATTCCTGACTCAATTCCTGTTCTCCTTGCCCGTAACATAGCCTCTGCCCGCTTCGGGCTTACATTCGATATGACAGAACCTCATGTAATCGATAAAAATGCGAAGCCCCTGCCGCCAAAGGTCTTTCATGTAAAATCTAGTCTTCCCGGAGCCTTCAACACCTACAATCTTATGGCGGCAATTGAAGCCGTAAGCCGTCTTACAGAAAAGCCCATCGAAGAAATCGCTTCTCTCGTTGAAAAACTCACGCCTGTAAAAGGCAGGATGACCGTAATCGACAAAGGACAGCCTTTTGAGCTTATCGTAGACTACGCCCACACGCCATCGAGCTTCGAGACGATTTTCCCGCCACTTCGCCGTCGCTGCTCTGGAAAAATGATTGCCCTCTTCGGAAGTGGCGGGGAGCGCGACACAAAAAAACGCCCCCTTCAGGGCGAAATTGCAGCCCGCTTCTGTGACATCGTGATTCTGACCGATGAAGACCCGCGAGGAGAAGACAGCGTTGAGCTTTTAAAAGACATTGCCGTCGGAGCAGAAAAGTCTGGCAAGATTCTGGATAAAGATTTGTTCATCACGCCGGACAGACCAACTGCCATCAGGCAAGCCTTTAAAATGGCAGGAAAAGACGATATCGTTCTTCTGCTCGGAAAAGCCCACGAAAACAGCATAATCTACAAAGACAGGGTTATGCCTTATGACGAAATTAAAGAGGCCGAAAAAGCACTTGGAGAAATGAATTATGGAAATTAAAGATTACACTCACTATGTTCAGTATTACGAGACCGACAAAATGGGAATTACCCATCATTCAAATTACATCCGCTGGATGGAAGAAGCCAGAGTCGATTTTTTAAAGCAAATCGGATGGGACTACGCCCGTCTTGAATCAGAAGGAATAATCTCACCGGTAGTGGGCGTAAACTGCAAATACAAGCACTCAACAACCTTTTCAGACACAGTAACGATTCATGTTTCAATCGAAGAATACACCGGGGTGAAACTAAAAATCAAATATCAGATGAAAAACGAAAAAGGCGAATCAGTCTGCGAAGGAAACAGCGAGCATTGCTTCGTAAGCGCTGACAACAAAATCATCTCCATAAAGCGGGACTACCCTAAGTTTCACGAGGTTTTGGAGGAATTAAAGTTATCAGGTCTTTAGCCCTGTCATTTGCCAGCTCGCGAATAGCCGGAACAGGAATTATTCAGCACAAGCCGCTCGTGCCACGGTTAAATCTTGCACAACAGTAATCAAATCGTAATTATTCATTATATTTCTCCAATGAATTTATTTGTGAAGACCTAAAGATTGATTCTCTAGGTCTTCATACCCGAACAAGTATTTAAGAAACGAAGTCTTTATAAACAATATTCGGGATTTGTAATAAAAAATTGCGATTTTTTTTCTGCAGAAGTTTGCCTTTGTTCATCAAATTCAGGGGCATTTTTCTGTCATAGTATTTTCCCATCATCACCAGGCAGATTTTCACCTTCAAGCAATTTTTCACTTTCTTTCAGCAATTCACCTCTGTAACCGTTATATAAATATTCCAATGCCTGAACATAACAGAACATCTCTGGAAGGCAATATTCTTCTGCAATTTTATGAGATTCTTCTGGCAGACCATAAAAAGCCTCTGCTATTGCTCCAGCCATTGCAGCCTGAGTGTCACTGTCCGCGCCAAGACTTACCGCAAGACGGACTGCATCTTCATAAGACTCTGATTCAAGGAAACATTTGATTGCCTGCGGCAAACTTCCCTGACAAGTGACATCCCACATATATTTTGGACGAATCTCATCAATAGTAAAATTCAAATCATAATAATTTTTCTCTACATGATTTTTTATCTCTGATTTTGAAGCCCCGTTTTTTGCAAGCCATACACATTCTGCTTCGCAACATCCGCCCTTAATTCCTTCGGGGTGGTTGTGAGTGACTTCAGTAACCGCAAGTGCAAAACGGTGACAGTCTTCCATAGTTTTTGCCGCAAAAGCGACAGGACTAACCCTCATTGCGGCACCGTTTCCAAAACTATTATAAGCCCTGGGATTGTCATTCCAAATCCAGTTTCTGAAAGTTCCGCCATAGCGGGCATATTTCACCTTTCTGCCAAATTCTTGCATTGATGCTACAGCATTTTCTCCCAGTCTGGAAAAATCATTTCTGCTATTCCAGACAGCTTTTGCAATTGCCATAGTCATAATGCTGTCATCTGTTGCCTCTGACGAATCATTAAAAAGCTCAAAATCTTTTGATTTAAAGGCATTACGAAGTAAAGTATTTTTAGATTCAAAACGAGAGCCGATTATATCGCCCAAAATTGCACCTACCATCTTTTTATCCCTTTTCCTTTTTCGTGTACACTGAAAAATGCAGTCCGCTTTAAGTGAGTTTTATGAATCATTATAAACTTAAAAAATTATACTTGACTATGGGCTTTTCGGATAATCTACGGAAAATTCTAGACACCAAAAATATAGAAGTAAAAGAACTTTATCTTGGAGCTGGACTTAGCAAAAATCACTGGCAAAGTCTTAAGCCGTCAGGCAATCGTTTTTGCATTTTCTCCTGATATTTGAAGTGCTGGAATAAGTCGGGTACGAACAACAACCTTCTTCTGCTTGTCCATAAAACAAAAAATCTGCTTTCTGCTATAATACCCTCATGCTGATTTTTGCGAGCGGACGAACAGACATTCCTGCCTTTTACTCAGAGTGGTTCATGAACCGAATCCGCGCTGGCTTTGTGGATGTGCGAAATCCCTACTACGGAGAGCAAGTCGCGCGCTACAAACTCACCCGCGATGTCGTGGACTGCATCGTTTTCTGCACGAAAAATCCCGCGCCTATGCTGCCCTACCTTGATGAGCTGAAATCCTTCGGGCTTGGCCTGTATTTTTTCGTGACGATTACGCCCTACGAAAAGGATGTCGAGCCTAATGTTCCCCCAAAAAGCGAGGTTATGGATTCTTTCATTGAATTGAGCAAAAGTCTGGGAAAAGAAAGGGTCTGCTGGAGATACGACCCCATCTTCACCGACGAAAAATATTCCGTTTCTTACCATATAAAAGCCTTCCGTCAAATGGCAGAAAAGCTGCGTGGCTCCACTGACCGCTGCATCATCAGTTTTATCGACCTCTACCAGAAAACAAAGAAAAATTTCCCAGGCGTAAAAGAAGTCTCCGAAAACGACCAGAAATTCCTGGCCTCATCACTTTCACGAATCGCATTTGAAAACGGAATCAAAATTGAATCCTGTGCCGAAAAACTCGATTTAACATCATGCGGAGTAGAGCAGGGGGCCTGTGTTTCCAGAGAAATCGTCGAAAAAGCGGCCGGAATTCACCTTTTGCCCAAAATCGGCCTTTCCGTCCTCAGAAAACACTGCATCTGCCTCCCGACAAACGACATCGGAGCCTACAACTCATGTCCCCACTTGTGCAAGTACTGCTACGCAAACTATGATGCCCGCCTTGTGGAAAAAAATCGGGCACTGCACAATCCTGACTCCACCTTCATTTTAGGCGAATCAAAAGAAGGCGACATCATAAAAAACGCAAAGCAAAAATCCTTCCGTGACGAGCAGCTTTTTTTGTTCTGAAAAGGTCTTCTAACAAGCCAGGTCAATTTCCAGAAGAATAGGCGTGTGGTCCTGGCGAGGGCCTGAGTCAATCATCTCTGACTTTTTAATCTGCTCTTTGATACGGTCGCTGACGAGAAAATAGTCAATCCGCCAGCCGGAATTGTTAATCTTCGAAGTCTTGATTCGCTGACCCCACCAGGAATAAATATCCTTTACATCACCATGCACATATCGGAAACTGTCGGTAAAGCCCCGGGCTAAAAGCTTTGTAAATCCTTCCCGCTCCTCGTCAGTAAAGCCCGCCGAAAAATGATTTGAAGCCGGGTTTGCAAGATCAATTTCCTTGTGGGCCACATTGAAGTCTCCGCAGGCAATCACAGGCTTTTTTGCATCCAGAGCAGAAAGATAATCCGCATAAAGCTGGTCCCACTTCTGGCGGTCAGAAAGCCTCTTAAGACCATCGCCAGAGTTTGGAGTGT
>CALGGS010000187.1 GCA_937915735.1 uncultured Treponema sp. | reverse complement strand
CTACAAGCCTTACTCCGTCTTATTCAACAGATAAAGTAACTTATGCAATCAAGGATGAAACAGAGACAAATGGTATTTCTGTAACAGACGGAAAAGTAACTGTTGCCGAGGATTACACTGGAAATAACATCGTAACGGTAGTTGCAAGTGCTCGCGATGGTGTTACTGCTGAACTGAGTGTTTCAGTTAATGCAGTAATTGCTTTGGCAGCAGATTCTGTTGTTACGGTCGGACTTGCAAGCACAGATGACACTGCTGCAATCTATACGACTGGCTCAACTACACTCAAAGCATCTCTCGACAAAGATTACTCAGACATTGCTTCATACGAATGGTATGTCGGCGAAACAAAACAGGCTGAAACTGGAGCGACATTCGAGTTCTCGAACGAAACAGCAGGAACTTACTCAATCACAGCAAAAGCCGTATCAAGTGAAAGCGTGACGACAGCAGCTTCTGCGGCATTTGAGGTTACGGTAAAAGAACCTCCGATTACGGTAGCTGATGGTGTAGCTACATTGGCTGCAGATTCGTATGAATATTATCTTTCATACGATAATTTAAGTTCGTCAACCGGCGATAATGGCTGGACCTCTACGACGGCTAGTGCAAAGGCATCAACTTCAGCAGGAACGACGATGTTTACGACTGCTTTTACTCCTGTTGACTTGAAGACCGATAAAACAGTGACCCTGAAAGTTAAAGGTGCTGCCCAAATTGATATTTATATATTTGACTCGAACAGAAAACGTGCCTTTAAAATTAATGATGTACAGTATTATACATATGGTGTAGACGGTGATGCAACAGATCCATTTACAAAAAAAGGATCGGATACGGCAAGCAAGGCTGCTTCATCTTGGGATCCTGTACAGGATTCTGATGCCGAATCTGGAGCTTCAGGTAAGCAATGGTGTTATTCGATTCCCATTACAAGTCAAAATGACGTGACAACTATAACACTTTTGGGAGGACAGAAATCTGTCTATCCGCTCGGTGTGGTGCTTAAGAAAACTGCTGATTCCGAGTAGTTTTAAGTCACATCATCCTGTCACACGGACGGCAATTCGCCTGTCTGACTCGTCGAAAACTTCGGAAAATCGCAAAAGGCGAGTTTTACTAAGTTTCCTTTAGTTCTTTCCCTCCAGTATGCCAGTACTTTAGGGAAAGACTGCCGAAGTGTTAGCCAAACCATTTCCTCTGGCAAGGCTGACTTTCCAGCTTGAGACATTCCTTGTCTTAAGCTGGGGCTTCGGCTTTTTTTTTGGCATATAGAATAATTTTCGTCAAAGTTGTAAAATCTCAGAATTATGACTGCTAATGAACTTCGCTCGAAATATATCGAGTTTTTTAAATCAAAAAATCATGTTGAGATTTCTGGACAGTCGCTGATTCCAGAAAATGACCCGTCAGTTTTGTTCACTATGGCGGGAATGCACCCTCTAGTTCCTTATCTGCTGGGCGAAAAGCACCCGGCTGGAACCCGCCTCACTGACTATCAGAAATGCATCCGCACAGGCGACATTGAGGAAGTCGGTGACCCAAGCCACCTTACTTGTTTTGAAATGCTTGGAAACTGGTCTTTGGGCGACTACTTCAAAAAAGAATCAATCGCATTTTCTTACGAATTTTTAACCAGCCCCAAATGGCTTGGTCTTGACCCCAAAAAAATCTCCGTAACTGTTTTCGCAGGCGATGAGAACGCTCCCCGGGACGAAGAAGCCGCAGGCTACTGGAAGGAAAACGGTATGCCTGAAGACAAAATCGCATATCTTCCGGCGAGCGACAACTGGTGGGCGGCTGGTCCTACCGGTCCTTGCGGTCCTGACACAGAGATTTTCTACTGGGTTGGCGAAGGCCTTCCTCCTGTGGGAAGCAACAAGGGCACCGACAGCGGCAACTGGATGGAAATCTGGAACAATGTATTCATGCAGTACAACCGCGTTGACGAAAAGACCCTTCTTCCTCTGGAAAAAAAGAATGTTGATACAGGCATGGGCCTTGAACGCACAAACTGTATTCTCCAGGGCAAAAAATCGGTTTACCTCACCGAGGTTTTCCAGCCAATCATCGCAAAAATCGAAGAGCTTTCTTCATACAAATACGGAAGCGACGAAGAAAAGGACAAGTCGGTGCGAATCATCGCTGACCATGCCCGCGCATCTGTCTTCATCATCGGTGATGTCCGTGGCGTTTCCCCAGATCGAGTGGGAGCAGGCTATGTTCTCCGCCGTTTGATTCGTCGTGCAGTCCGTCACGGAATGAAGCTGGGCATTGAAAAGGCTTTCCTTGCAGAAATAGCTGATGTGGTAATCGAAAACTTCAAGTGCGCATATCCTGAGCTTGAGACAAATGCAGAAAAAGTCCGCAAGGAGCTTACCGCCGAGGAAGAAAAGTTCCGCGTCACCCTCAAAAATGGCGAGGCTGAATTCCAGAAGCTCCTTCCAAATCTCATGAAGAATCCCAAAAAAGAAATCTCCGGCAAAGTTGCTTTCCGTCTTTACGACACATTCGGCTTCCCTCTGGAGCTTACTCAGGAATTGGGAGCTGAAAACGGCTTTACAGTTGATGTCGAAGGCTTTAAAGAGGCTGAGCGCAAACACCAGGAAGCTTCAAAATCTCTGGACGCAGGAAAGGCAAAGGGCGGCTTGGCAGAGCAGAGCGACACAACCACGAAATATCACACGGCAACCCACCTTTTGCAGCAGGCCTTGGTCAATGTTTTGGGCGATCAGGTCGCTCAGAAAGGCTCGAATATCAACAACGAGCGAATGCGCTTCGACTTCACTTTTGAACGCCCCATGACAAAAGAGGAGATTCAGAAGGTCGAGGACATCGTAAACGAAAAGATTAAGGAAGATTTGCCTGTCACAATGGAGATTATGTCTCTTGAGGCGGCAAAGGCTGAGGGAGCGCGAGCACTCTTCACAAACAAGTACGGCGAGGATGTAAAAGTCTACACAATCGGAAAAGACCCGAAAAAAGACTGGTTCTCAAAGGAAGTTTGCGGTGGCCCTCATGTCCAGCACACGGCTCAAATCGGTGATTTCAAAATCCAGAAGGAGCAGTCTTCTTCAGCTGGTGTCCGCCGAATCCGCGCGGTTATTTCTGGCGGTTTGCCACTGGATCCGCAATAAATGACATTGCCGGGAACAAGAACAATCGTTGTCGTTCCCGGCAATCTGTAAATTCTTATAAAGTAACTGACTGGCAGAAATCAAAAAAATATGGGCGCTTCTAAAAATTTCAATTTTTAGAAGATGCCTTTATGCGTTAAACTCTATAACGCTTCCTACCGCCGCTTTTTCTGCGTAAACAGAAGAATGTCCCCGGTAGGGATTGTGAAGGTTCAAATTTCCAATCTGATTTTTGATTTTGACCATCTGGCTTTGCAAAAGGATTCTGTTTCTTTCGTTCTGAGCGAGAACTTTTTTCTGCAAATTCGCCAAATCAAGCTGAAGGCTTTCGACTGTAGAATTCTCTGCGACAGGAACTCCGCTGGAAATCGCCTTGTACATCCCCTGCATAGGAACGATAACCTTCTGCAGGCTTGCAAGATTCTTTACAATCTGGTTTTCAAGCTCTGCGTGGGCGACTATAGCGTCTCCGTCTTCTATCTCAATTTTTCCTTCCTGATTTTCAAGAACCATAAGATATTCTTGAAATTTGTTCCTTTGCTGCTCCAGAAGCGAGCGGAATCTTTTTAAAATCGCAACCCTTTCAGAAAGTTCTTCCTGTGTAAGCTCCTTTGCCATAGTTTTCCTCCGTTAAAATCAGCCCGCCGTTATGTTGAGCGTTCGCTGTGCCTGTGGAATTGAATCTACGCTCGTGTTTTGAGCGGCAGACTCCCATGCAGAACAAAGCTCTTTTATCATATCTAAGATTTGACGGAGCTTTCCTTTGTCCTGTTTAATGCTTACATCCATCAATTCCTTGTTGAAATAAACATAGAGCGACATCAAATTCTGAGCAATTTGACCGCCTTTGTCCATATCCAGAGAAACTTGGAGCTCGTTGATGATTTCCTGCGACTTCATAAGATGCTTTCCGAAGCTTTCAATCGCGCTGGCAGGAAGCTTGTCGCCAGAACCGAAGCTGTCATAAGCTGCCTGCATTTCTTTTGCCGCCCCCTGATAGAGCATGACGACGAGCTTTCCCTGGCTGGCAGTGTTTACGGCAGTTTTTTGATAGGCTGCATAAGGATTTCCAAATGCCATTTTGTTTTCCCTCCCGAAAAACAGATTTTTACTTTAAAATTATCGGTTAGTAAAATGAAAAATGAAAGTTGAAAATAGAAAATTTTATAGAAAAGGGGGCTGTCCAATAAGTTCAAAAAGTGTCATTTTCGGGCTTGACCCGAAAATCTATTTAATTACAGTACAAGAGATTGCCGTGTCGAGCACGGCAATGACTCATACTTATTGGTCATCCCCTAGGTTCAGACAGTAAACTGTCTTCACCATACCCCCTTCTCCTAGGGGAAATCCCCTAAAACCCCTTGGTAGAAGTTCTGAAAGAAGGACTAGTTTTGTTAAATGCGATGATTTCATTTCCGATATCTTCTCATCTTTTATTTTTTATTGTAAAATGTCAAATATATCTTAAATAAGAGGTCTAATATGAAAAAAATCGTTTTCTTCGCTTCTGTTTTGGGTGCCTTGCTTGCCCTTTCAGGATGTAACGAAAAAAAGAACTTCATTCTCGCAACTGGCGGAACTGGTGGAACTTACTATCCGTTTGGTGGGGCAATTGCCAATATCTGGAACACAAAAATCGAGAATATGAACGTAACTGCTCAGGCTACTGGTGCTTCCGCAGAAAACCTTCGCCTTATTTCTAATGGGGATGCGGAATTCGCTACAGTTCAGAATGATGTTATGGACTACGCTTATCGTGGCTCAGATATGTTCGCCGGCCAAAAGCTTGAAAATCTCGCTTCTGTCGGAACCTTGTACCCTGAGGTCGTTCAGATTGCGGCTTCTAAATCAAGCGGAATCAAATCAATCTCTGACTTGCATGGAAAAAGGGTTTCTGTCGGTGACGCTGGAAGTGGAGTAGAATTCAATGCAAAACAGATTCTCGAAGGTTACGGAATCACTTTTGACGACATTCAGAAAAACAATCTTTCTTTCAAGGAAAGTGCAGAAGGCTTGCAGAACGGAACTCTCGACGCTTGCTTTGTTACGGCCGGTGTTCCAAACAGCGCTTTGCAAGAGCTTGCCTTCACGGCCGGCCTCGTTCTTATTCCTGTAAATGGTCCTGAAGCTGACTCTATCTGCAACAAATATTCATTCTACACAAAGACCGTCATTCCTGCAGGAACTTACAACGGAACTGACGAGGACACAGAGGCTCTCGCAATCAAGGCTACTCTGGCTGTAAGTGCTTCTCTCGATGAAAACACGGTTTACGAAATGACAAAGGCTCTCTTTGAAAACCTTGATGAGCTTGGAACTGCTCACGCAAAAGGAAAGGAAGTTAGCGCACAGTCTGCGGTAACAGGAATTTCTGTTCCCTTCCATCCGGGTGCTGCAAAATATTTCAAAGAAATTGGTGTTTTGAACTAAAACAAATAAACCGCAAATTACACTGATTTTCACGAATTAAGGGAACTTCGGAAAATTGCAATTTTTCAAAGTTCCATATAAATTAGTGAGGTTGGTGTAATCCGTGGTTAAAATTTAATGAAAAAAAAATTAATTTTGGCGCTCCCCGTGCTGCTTTTGGCTCTTAACTTGCCTTTTGTACGGGTTTTGTCTATTTCAAATCGTAAGAATTTTTCAGAAAGAATTTATTCGCTTGAAGCGGCTAAAACTGGCTTCGTAATCAGCTATACACATTCCGTGAACAAGGGACGGGTTCATGATTTTTACCGTGCCACGGACAGCGGAATGCTTGAGCTTTTTATGACGGAATTTGTCTCTTACGGGGCGGGAATCCCAGAGGCACAGGAGACTCCCGGCTCAAAATTTTCAGTCACCGATAAGGGATATGTAATTTCAGATTTGCACAGAACGCTTCCAAGCCTTTTAATGGCAGTCGGTGTCGTTGCCGAGCACTCAGTTTCTGTCGGAAAAGAGGCGCTGGATGGCATGAGCTTTACGGAGTCAAACGAATTTTTCCTGAAAAATTTTTTCAAGCCTCAGACAAGCCTTGTTTTTGAAATAAAACGGATGTCGGTGCTGGGGCTTTTAATGACAAAAAAAATTTAAACCACAAAATTAATGTCGTTCGTGCAATTCGTGGTTTAATTTCTGGAGAAAAAGTATGGATGAGTCAAAAGAAAATCCACTCGTTGAGAGATTGCTTCCTACTACAAACGAGGATGAAATCAAGAATCTTATGAAGGAGCTTGACCGTGAGCAGTCTTATCGTGAGCATAAGTGCTGGCGGCAGTATATTACCGTACTCGTTTCTATTGCCTTTTGTATTTTTCAGCTTTATGCGACTTTAAGCGGCCGAGTCCCGGCTCAGATTGTGCGCTCAAGTCACCTCGCTTTCGTTCAGTTCCTGGCCTTTTTGCTTTTTCCTGCGACAAAATCCATGCCAAAAAATACGCTCCCGATTTACGATGTTGTTTTGGCTTTTGTTGGCTCTGGCTGCTGGAGCTATTACATTGTCAATTTCCGTGCGATTGTCTTCCGTGCGGGGGCCTATACTCCCCTTGATATTGTCGTCGGTGTTATAGGAATCATTATTTTGTTTGAAAGCTGCCGCAGAATCGTCGGGCTACCGATTATGATTATTGCGGGAGCCTTTATTCTCTACGCTTTTATTGGTAAATATTTACCAGGCTTCTTAAATCATCGCGGCTACAAGCTTACTAGGGTTGTCAGCCATTTGTTCTATACCACCGAAGGTATTATGGGAACTCCGATTGGCGCCTGTTCGACATTCATCTTCCTCTTTATTCTTTTCGGGGCTTTTCTCGAAAAAACAGGAATTGGTCAGTTTTTTATTGACGCCTGTAATTCGATTGCGGGCGGTGCCAGTGGCGGACCTGCCAAGGTTGCCGTCCTTTCTTCCGCTCTTCTCGGAACTGTCTCTGGAAGCTCTGTCTCAAACACTGTCGGCTCTGGTTCCTTTACGATTCCGATGATGAAAAAACTCGGTTACAAGGGGGAATTCGCTGGTGCCGTAGAGGCAGCCTCTTCAACTGGCGGACAGCTTATGCCTCCAATTATGGGAGCGGCCGCCTTTTTAATGGCAGAAAGTGTCGGAGTTCCATATCTTACCGTCGTGAAGGCAGCCATAATTCCGGCTCTCCTTTATTTTTCGGGAATTTTTATCACAGTTCATCTTGAGGCTCATAAACTGGGACTTAAGGGCTTGCCAAAGGAAGAACTTCCCCGCTTTTTCCCGCTTTTCCTTTCCCGCGGATATATGATTTTGCCCCTTGCGGTAATCATCTTTTTCCTGTGCTCTGGAAAAACTGCGACATATTCTGCCCTTATGGGAATCGTTTCTATTATTGTGATTGCAATCGGCGTCTCGTTTGTAGATGTCGCAAAAGGGAATAAACCTCGCTTTAATCTTAATGATTTGGTAGAAGTTCTTTGTGCGGCTGCCCGTGGAGTTATCAGTGTGGCGATTGCCTGTGGAATGGCAGGAATTATTATCGGTGTTGTAACTCTTACGGGGCTTGGCTTAAAGCTTGGGGCGGGACTTGTTGCCCTTGCCCACGGAAAGCTTTTCGTCACGCTTTTTCTGACGATGATTTCTTCAATTATTCTGGGAATGGGGGCTCCGACTACGGCTAATTACCTCATCACTTCGACTATTACGGCGGGGGCAATTGTACGCTGTGTTTACGGAAACACAAGTCCGACTCCTGAGCAGCTTTTACCGGCGCATATGTTTGCCTTTTATTTTGGAATCATTGCCGATGTAACGCCGCCTGTCGCCCTTGCAGCCATCGCAGGAGCCGCCATAGCGAAGGCCCGTCCTATGCTAACCGCAGTGAATGCTACGAAGCTTGCAATCGGTGCCTTTATAGTGCCGTATATGTTCATTTATAATCCTCAAATGCTTATGCTTGGAGCGGATGCTCTTTCAATCATTGGAATCACTGTCACGGCTTTAATCGGAATGTTCTCGATTTCAGTGGGCCTTGAGGGCTACGCTTTCAGCCATACCGGCTTTTTGAACAATTTTGAGCTTTCTCCTGCCCTTAAAACGGCTTTTTCCGTAATCGAGCGTCTTTGCTTTGTCGGTGCAGGCCTTTGCTGCATTGACCCGAATCCGAAAACAGACCTTTGTGGCGTAGTTCTTCTTGTGGCTTTGATTATTGCCCAGATTTTAAGACGAAAAAGGGGATGACTAATAAATTCAAAAAGTGTCATTTTCGGGCTTGACCCGAAAATCCCCCAGCGTGAGATTGCCCGGTCAAGCCGGGCAATGGCAGGGTATCAAAGCAAGGGCGACAAGCAATGCCCTTGAGCACAGCAATGACTCATACTTATTGGACAGCCTCAAAGCTAAGGAAACACTGAATAAATCCTAATGAGGATTTTTCAGTGTTAACCTTGAATGTTGCTAACTGTCCGTAACTCTTTTGGCAAAGCCAATCGAGAGTTACGGCAGTTTGTCGGGAAGTGCGGATTAATCGCTTCAAGTGTTAATCAGCACTTCCCTAAAAATTCTGATTTAAAAGATTTTCAATCTTGACGGCTTTTTCTTGGATTTCGCTGAATTTTGAATTTGTGTTTGAAATATGGCGGCCAAGAACTGCCATCTCTTCCTGTAAATCCGAAAAATTCTTCTGAATTCCGCCCAGCTTTTTTATGATATTTTCGGCCTGCTCCTCGATTTTCAAGCCCTTCAGTCCATAAACGATGGACATAAGATAAGCATAGAATGTGTTCGGTGAAACTGGAATCACGCGGCTTTTCATTGAATATTCAAAAAGCTCCCAGCCTTTACCTGCTTCTCCTGTCAGAATTTCGTAATACACTCTTTCTGAAGGAATGTACATGAGCGCAAAGTCAAAGGTTCCTTCTTCAGGGCGAATATATTTTTTTGAAATTTCATCGATTCGCCCCTTTACCGAGCGAGTGAATTCTGATTTTGCTTTTTTTCTGCCTTCAATATCCTCTGCGGACAAAAATCTCTCAAAACTTTCAAGAGGGAATTTTGAGTCAATCGGAATTATGTTTTTCCCCAGCCTGATAATCGAGTCCACTGCCGCGCCGTCAGAAAATTGATACTGAGTCGAAAAATTCTGGGGCGGAAGGGTATCTTTTAAGAGCTTGTTGAGTAGATATTCCCCGAAATTTCCCCTCAGCTTTGGGGCGTGTAATATCGTTTTAAGCGAGGAAATCTCCCTGCCGATTTCCCGCATTTGAACCGTCGCTTCTTCAAGAGAAGCAAGCTTTTCCTTAAGCTCTGACAGAGGAACTTTTGAACGCTCTAAAACCGAATGAAAAAGCAGGGCTAAAAGAACGAGAACTAAAACAGCAAGAGTTATTATGACAAAATAGGGAGTTGAAATGTTCGCAGAGTTTATTTCCATAATCAATATAATAGCACAGAATAATATCGGCGGCAGTAGTTTTTTTTCAGGCAGATTTATTTTGCATGAAAAAGTTCCTCTAATTTACTTTTTCTTTGAAAAATTTTATAATCAATGCAATGACAGTTTCTAATCGGTTTACGCTTTCACGCGCTCTTTTTGCGCCTATTTTTTATTTGATTTTTAACCTGCCGGTTTGGACAGGCTCCTATGTTCTCGCAGTAATTTCAGCATGCATTATGATTCCTACTCTGGCAGTTGTCGAAGTTACCGATTATTGGGACGGACACTATGCCCGAAAATATAACGAGGTCAGTGATTTTGGAAAGCTTTTTGACCCGTTTGCAGATGTGATTCTTAATCTTACGGTCTTTTTGTGCGCAGTTGAAGCGGGCTATATGCCTTTTGTGCTTTTTATTCTCATCTTTTACCGTGAATTCAGCCAGAGTTTCTTAAGGATGATTGCGTCAAAAAAAGGAATTGCCATTGCCGCAAGAATGGGTGGCAAGCTAAAGACTGTTTTTTACATCATCACAGGCTTTTTCTTCCTTACCCTCGAAAGCTACAAGCGGTTCGAATTTCACTTTCCTTCAGATTACCAGTTCATCGACAATATCATAAGAAGTTCGCTTTTATGGTCAACGCGAGTTCTTTTTGTCGTGTGCGTTCTTTTAAGCTGGCTCTCTTTTATTGACTATATCAAGTCATTTTATAAGCTTATTAAGGACTAGACATTTAAGCTTATGGCTCTTCACTTGCTTTTTTTAAGATTGTTTTGTATATTTTAAATGATGAAAATAAACTTAAAAAGGCTTTCTGTTATTTTTTCGCCTTTATTTTTCATTTTGTTATCATGCTCTTCTCCGAATCCTAGATTTGAGCGCTTGCTTGGAACTATTTGTATCGTAAATCTCTACGAAAAGGGAACGGAAGAGCGCTACGACGAAATTTTTGCCCGTCTTTCTCAGATTCACGATGAATTCAGTCTTGGGAAAAAAGGCTCGGATCTTTACAACATAAATACCCGTGCCTTTAAAGAAGATGTTGTTGTCGGTGATGATGTATTTAAGGTTTTACTGGCCGCACAAAAAATTTCGTCGCTCACGGACGGAAATTTTGACATTTCTGTCGAGCCTCTTGTCTCTCTCTGGCACATAAACACTTCTTCTCCTCATGTGGCGACTCAAAGCGAAATCGAAGCCCTTCTTCCTCTGGTTGACTACAAAAATATCGTTCTGAATACAGAAAAAAAGTCAGTCAGGTTCTTAAAAGAGGGTATGGAAATTGATCTTGGCGGAATCGCAAAGGGCTTTGCCGCGGACGAGGTCGTTAAAATCTGCAAAAAGCACAAAATAAAAAAAGCCGTCATTGATTTGGGCGGGAATATCTATGTGTATGGCAAGAAAGCCGAAAAAGAGCTTTGGAATGTCGGCGTCAAGAATCCGGAATTTCCTGATGAAGCGCCTCTTCTTAAGCTTTCCCTTCCCCAGACTTCGATTGTCACTAGCGGAGTTTACGAAAGGTTCTTTGAGGAAGGCGAAAAACGCTATCATCATATTCTTTCCCCTAAAAACGGATTTCCTGCGGAAAATAATCTTTATTCTGTCACCGTAATTTGTGAAAATTCTATGATTGCGGATGCCCTTTCCACTGCTTTTTTTGTTCTCGGAAAAGAAAAAGCCTTAAAGCTTCTGCCTGCCATTAAAGATGAATTAAAGGCTAGCTACAGTGAGCTTTCAGAAATCTCTGTCATATTTATCGAGAATGACCATAAAATTTATCTTTCAGATAATTTTCAGTACAACTATTCGGTTTTAAGTCAAGACTGGAGCATTGGAAATCAAGAACTTTTTCAAAAAAAACAATAAAAAATATGTGAAAATTTGTAAATCTGTGTTAGAATAAATTCAGGTTTTTTAGGGATTTTAATGAGTTACGGTTTAGAAAGTCTTGAAACACGACAGCTCGAGGGCATTCTCACTATCTTGAATCAATGCTGTGATTCTTTTTTGTTTGAATTCGACCTGTCTAAAGATACTTTTTTTATCTCAAATTCTGCCAGAAATATTTTTAATTTCCCTGAAGAAAAAATGGAAAACGCCACCCAGGCCTTGATGAAAATCGTTTACGGTGAGGATCAAGCTTCTCTCCGTGCGGATTTGGATTTGCTCAAAACCGGCAAAAAAACTGAGCACAACCTTGATTACCGCTGGATTAACAAAAACGGAAAGCCTGTCTGGATTCGCAGCCGGGGCCGAATTCTGCCAAACGAAAACGAGGCAAAACGCATTCTAATCGGCGAAGTCTCAATCGTAACTGACGAGGACAAAACCGACCTACTTACAGGACTTGCGACCGAGTCACAGCTCCGCATCGATTTTGGCTCTGTCTGGACGAAAAAACAGTGCGTTTCGGGCTTTATCCTGAAAATTGACATCGATAACCTTGGGTCAATCAACGAGCAGTATGGAGTCATGACTGGCGATGTAATAGTCTCAAAGGTAGGCGATTGCTGCCGAAAGGTCTGCTCTGGGGTTGCAAAGGCATATAAGCTTTCAAGTGACGAATTTATCTGCATGAACCTCACCGGGAAGTCTGCCCTGGTTGCCCAAAAAATGTACGAGAACCTTCGCCGTGAAATTTCAGAAGCCGAGCACGGTCTGGGCTACGACATAATTTTTACTGTTTCAGGCGGCATGGTCGCCTTTATGAACGACAATTCCCAGCTCGACGGGCTGTTACGAAAGGTAAACTACTCGCTTGCGGGGGCAAAAAAGAACGGGCGAAACAATCTTTCAACCTTTAACGCCGTTGATTACACTCAGCATTTAAAGACCCTGGACTTTCAGGAAAAAATCCGTGACTCAATCCGAAATGATTTTGCGGGCTTTGAGCTTTATTATCAGCCTGTAGTTGACGCGAAAAATCTTTATCTTGACTCTAACAAAACTGTACTGAATGTAATTGGCTGCGAGGCTCTTATCCGCTGGACATGTCCTGGCTACGGAATCTTAACTCCTGACGAATTTATTCCTATTCTTGAGCGGACGGGAATGATTGTTTCCGTTGGCCGCTGGATTTTAAGAACTGCATTTATGCAATGCGCTGAATGGAACCAGCTTCAAAAGGATTTCAGGGTAAGCGTAAATCTTTCTTACATTCAGGTCAAAAAAAGCGATATCCTGCGTGATGTCGAAACGGCACTCCTTGTTTCGGAGGTAAATCCAAAAAATGTCACTTTGGAGCTTACTGAAAGCGGCTATATCGACAATGGCGAGGAGCTTCAGTCATTAACCGAGTCATTCTCGAATCTCGGCGTAAATGTTGACATCGATGACTTCGGAACAGGCTACTCAAACCTTCGCTACCTGCAGTATTTAAAGGCTAACACCTTAAAACTTGACTATACCTTTGTTCAGAAGGCTACTGGCGGAAACGAGGGCGACAGAAAAATCATCAAGCACATTACTCAGATGGCCCATGAGCTAGGGATGACTGTCTGTATGGAAGGCATCGAAGAAAAAAGTGACATCGAAAAACTTATCGATTACGAGCCTGACAAATTTCAGGGCTTCTATTTTGGCCGTCCGTGCAACAATGTTGATTTCCGTGAGCATCATCTTCGTTTGGATGCAAACCGCGACATTTACAGAAAATAAAATCCTTGTTCCTTTTTACCCTTTGCTTTTCTCTTTTAACTTCAAATTGAAATAAATCCTAAAAAATGCTAAATTCTCTGGCTATGGATGCACGAAATATTTTTGTACTGATTTTTTTAGCCGGCACTTTTTTCAGCCTTATCCTTGAGATGATTCTTGAACTTACAGATTTTTCTTTCAGAAAAAAGCATGGACGGCAAATACCTGAGATTTTAAAAGACCACCTTGATTCTGAGACTCTTAACAAAACCTGTCTTTACGAGGACGCAAAATTCAAACTTTGGATTCCGAGCATTCTTCTTGAAGTCCTTTTGTCGCTTTACCTTGTTTTTTCAGGATTTTATCCTGTTCTTTTTGAGCGAATCTGGCTTTGGACTAGCAATTCCTTTTTTGCAGCCTTTATTTTTCTGATTCTCGCAGGAATTCCGGGTGCCATTCTTTCTCTTCCTTTTGCTCTTTATTCAGAATTTGGCATTGAAAAGCAATTCGGTTTCAGCAATATGACCTTTGGGATGTGGCTTGGAGACGAAATAAAAGGCTTTGTCATCAATCTTGTGATTCTGGCTCCTCTCCTTCTGGCGATGACGGGCCTTTTTAAATACGCTTCTGACTGGTGGTGGATTTTGCTTGGCTGTATTTACCTTCTTTTTTCGCTTGCAATTTCCATCATCTATCCGCTTTTTATTGCTCCGATTTTTAACAAATTTACACCCCTTGAAGACGGTGAGCTGAAGACCCGGCTGGAAGAGCTTCTGAAAAAATGCGGTTTTAAGGCGAGCGGGCTTTTTGTTATGGACGCTTCCCGCCGTTCAGGACATTCCAACGCTTATTTTACGGGTTTCGGGAAATCTAAGCGAGTCGTTCTCTATGACACTTTAATCGAGCAGCTTACTCCCAGCGAAATAGAGGCTGTTTTGGGACACGAACTTGGTCATTATAAGCATCACCATATTTTAAAAAAAATGATTTTTATGATTCCTCTTGTCTTTATCTCTCTTTTTTTGGCAAGTTGTTTGATTAAGCTGCCTCTTTTGTATTCTGGCTTTGGCTTTCCGAATGTTGAAGTCGTTCCATATCAGATGATGTTTGCTGGAGTTTTCCTTTTGAGCATTGTTTTCTCTGAATGGAGCTGCATTTTTGCTCCGATTATGAATTTTTTTAGCCGAAAGGATGAATTTCAGGCTGATGCTTTTTCAAAGAAAATCTGTGGAACGGGCGAGAGCCTTTGCACGGCTCTTATCAAGCTCAACAAGGAAAATTTAAGCGAGATTCAGGTTCCGAAAATTTACAGCCTTTTTAACTACAATCATCCGCCGCTTTTGGAGCGAATCGAGGCATTAAAATGAGTTCAAAATCAAAATCCCTTCTTTCCGCCGGCCTTTCGCTTTCATTTTTCACCCTTTGCTCACGCATTTTAGGTCTTGTGCGGGAAATGACAAAGGCTGCTTTTCTAGGAACTTCAAAATATGCCGACGCTTTTGGAATTGCCTTTATGATTCCGAATCTTCTTCGCCGGCTTTTTGCGGAAAACGCAATTTCGGTCGCTTTCATTCCGACTTTTAAGGGGTATCTGGAGGAAAGAGCTCCTTCGCCTGCATCTCAGAATGACAGCTCAGGAAAGGAAACTGTCCGTGAATTTTTGAGCGCAACCTTAACACTCGTGACTTTTTTGACGACTTGCGTTGTTGTACTTGGAATTTTTCTTACGCCTCTTATCGTACGAATTTTTTTAGATAATTCTGATACGCATTTGATTGCGGAAACTTCGATTCTCACACGAATTATGTTTCCATATCTGATTGTGATTTCTATTGCGGCTTTTTTTCAGGGCGTTCTAAACGGTGTGAAGATTTTTTCTCCTTCGGGCTTTACGCCAGTTCTTTTTAACTCAATCGTAATTCTTGCGACTTATGTTTTGACTCCGATTTTTACAGGTGATATTTCTGACTCAGAGCTTAAGGCTCAGATGGCGGCCCGGGCAATGTCCGTCGGAGTAATTTCGGGTGGCTTGGTTCAGGCTCTTTTTCAGCTTCCCTTTGTCCTTAAAACCGGCTGGACTTTTCACTTTACGAGCCTTAAAAAAGCATTTTCAAACGAAGGAACTCGTCGCGTCATAAAGCTGATTGTGCCGACAATAATCGGAATGGCGGCTTATCAGCTGAACGATGTCGTTTCTACGGCTCTGGCAGGAAAGGCTGGAACTGGAATCGTCTCTTCTCTTCAGTATTCTTTAAGATTGCAGGAGCTGATTTTGGGAATTTTTGCGGTCTCAATCGGAACCGTAATTTTACCTGATTTGAGCGGACTTGCAAAAAAAGGGCTTTGGACTGATTTTAACCAAATGCTCATTCAGGCTTCAAAAATTATGGCCTTGATTTCAATTCCAATCACTTTTTTAAGCCTTTTGTGCGGCGAAGAAATTATTTCTCTAGTCTATAAATCAAAAAAATTTAGTGATGAATCCGTTCACCTGACTCTGGTCGCCTTTAGAATGCACATTGCGGGTCTTTTTTTCATCGCCTTAAACAGAATCATTTCGCCTGCTTTCTACGCTCAGGGAAACACAAAATCGCCGACCTTGGCCGGTATTTTAGGCTTTGCGGTGAATATAATTCTCGCCTTTCTTGCGCTTCTTTTTCACAATGACGGAACGGGAAGCGGAATTGCGCTCGCCCTTTCTGTGGCAAGTTTTGCTAATACGGTCTTTTTATTCTTGTTCTTGCGAAAAAATCAGAACTTAAATGTAAAATCCGTCACTTTCGGAACTGTCTTTTATGCGCTGAAGCTCATAATTCTTTCTTTAATCGCCTGCGTTCCCTCATATTTCGTTAAGAATTCAGTCACACCTTTTTTTGAGGGAAGGGGGCGTTTGATTGGCTTTGGCCTTCCTTTTGCAATCACGGCTCTTTGCTACGGAACTGTCGGAATTGCCCTTCTTGTGCTTACAAAAGACGAAATCGTTCATGTAATCGTGAATAAAATCCGAAAAAGATAAATCCTTCAAGAATTTGCGGCTATGCAGATTGCCACTCACGCTCTTGACTCATAGTTTCAGTATAAGGCCATAAATAATAAATTTTTGTTAGAATTTGGAGAAAATGGAGATTTTTTCTCCAAAAATAATTGACATTTTGTTTCTAATGAATTATATTAATCTCAGCTTGTAAAAAGCTGATAAACTCTCTCCGATGCCTAGCTTGCTAGGCGGCAAGGGCTTCTTAAAGTGTTACTTTGGGAAGCCCTTGTTTTTTTTTACTGGCTTAAAACGGATATATTCCTATAAAAATAGTAGGTAAAACTACTTCTCAATAAAGTAAAAAATCTCTATAATCTTTGCTATGAATAAGTTCAGAAACGATTTTCCGCTTTTTAAGGCTATTGATGAAAAAAATTCTGTTGACAACTCAGGTCTTATATATCTTGATACGGCGGCAACAAGCCAGAGACCATATATCGTTTTAAATGCGATGACTCACTTTTATGCGACTCAGAACGCAAATCCGCTGCGAGGGCTTTATTCCTTGAGTGAACGGGCGACAAAGGCTTATGAGGATGCCAGGGAGACTGTCGCAAAATTCATAAACGCTCTGTCTGGCCGGGAAATTATTTTTACCCGAAACACTTCTGAAGGCTTGAATTTAATCGCAAATACTTACGGAATGGCGAATGTGAACGCCGGGGATGAAATTGTCATTTCCATAATGGAGCATCACTCAAATATCTTGCCGTGGCAGTTTGTCTGTCAGACTAAGGGCGCAAGCTTAAAATTTATGTATGTCGATAAGGAAACTGGCGAAATTCCTGAAAGCGAGTTTTCAAAAATCACTCCGAAAACAAAAATAGTCTCTCTTACCCATGTCTCAAATGTTCTTGGAACGACGAACCCAATCAAAAAAATAGCGGAAATTGCCCACAAAAACGGTGCCGTTATGGTTGTTGACGGCGCTCAGTCAACTCCCCACATAAAAGTGGATGTTCAGGCTTTGGGAATCGATTTCTTTGCCTTGAGCGGACACAAGCTCTGCGGTCCAATGGGAATCGGTGCTGTCTGGGGAAAAATAGACCTCCTTGAAAAAATGCCTCCCTTCCTCCGGGGCGGCGAGATGATTGAGTATGTAACTGAGACAGGAGCAACCTGGGCGGAAGTTCCTCATAAATTTGAGGCTGGAACGGTTAGTGCGGGAGATGCCGTTGGAATGGCGGCGGCAATCCGCTACATTCAGTCAGTGGGCTTAGAAACAATTACCAGGCACGACAATGACCTCGCCTGCCGTCTTGTCGAGGGACTTAAAAAAATTCCTCATGTGAACATAATCGGAAATAAGGACGGCTCAAAACGCTGTGGAATAGTCACATTTACAGTTGACGGCGTTCATCCCCACGACATAGCGACGCTTTTAAGCGAGGAGAATATCGCGATTCGGGCAGGTCATCATTGCGCACAGCCCCTTGGCTCTTATCTTGGAGTTCCTGCTACCGCACGGGCCAGTCTGTATTTTTACAACACTGAAGAAGAAATCGACGCTTTAATCGAAAATGTTGCGAAATTAAGAAAATGGAGCGGCTTTAAGGACTAAGAGCTTTCTTTTGTATGTTTTCTATTGACAGTTTGTTTCTATTTGTAGTAACATCTGTTTCAGTGAGGTACGAAAATTGAAAATCTTAAAATTTATTGCAATCGTTTCTATATTTTTTTCTTTATCTTCTTGCAACAAAAAATCTGAAAATCAGAGCGCAGGACAAAATGATTTAAAGACTGTAAAAATCGGAATCGCCAAAATAGTTCAGCATGTAGCCCTTGATTCTGTAGAAAAGGGCGTAATCGATGTTCTGTCTGAAAATGGTGTGAATGCAGTTTATGACTTGCAGAATGCGAACGGAGATCCGAACACAGCCGCTCAAATCGCTATGAAATATCGTGACGAAGGTGTTGATGTCGCAGTTGGAATCGCAACTCCTGTTGCTCTTGCCCTTGCGAATGTTCTTGATGAAATTCCAGTTGTTTTTGGAACTGTAACCGATCCTCTTGCTGCTGGTCTTGTTACAAGTCTTTCCCACGGAGAAAAAAATGTTACCGGTATGAGCGACGCAATCCCGACTGAGCAGCACATTGCCCTTTTTAAGGAACTGACTGGAATCAAGACTCTTGGTTATATCTACACAACAGGCGAGGCTAATTCAGTTTCTTCGCTTGAACTTGTAAAAAAAGGCTGTGAGGAGGCAGGTCTTGCACTTGTAACGCAGGCAATCACGAATTCAAGTGAGGTAAAGCAGGCTTGTGAGGCAATTGTAAACCGAGTTGACGGACTTTATCTTACGACCGATAACACAATCTTTAGCGCACTATCCTCTGTAAAAGATGTTTTTGGAGAGGCAAAAAAGCCTATTTTCTCTGGGGATGTAACTGGCGCTCAGGATGGCGGCTGTCTTATTGCCAGCGGCTTCAACTATTACAAGGCAGGACGGGCAACAGGCGAAATAGTCCTGAAAATCTTAAAGGGCGAAAAGCCTTCAGAAATTCCAGTAAGATTTATGACAGAGCCTAGCGATTCAGACTTGCTTTTTGATTTGGATTCTGCGAAAAACTGTGGAATTACAATTCCTGAGGAATATTTGAGCAAGGCGAACATGATTTTTGAAAACGGAAGCCTGACAAAAAAATAAACTTAAATCGCATTGAATTTTTTTGCAAGATTTCTTTTTATAGTTTATAATTTACTATATGCAAAAGATATATCTTGATACTAGAAAATTGGACGCTTCTTGCCGCGCTTCTTATGGCCTTACCGAAGAAATAATGATGGAAAATGCCGCTATGGCACTGGAAAATGCCGTGCGAAACCCTTATCCTTTAAGTAAAGACCGCCGTCAGCCACAAAAGATTCTTATTCTTTGTGGTGGCGGTAATAACGGAGCTGACGGCTATACTCTTTCGCGAAAATTAAGATTTGACTACGATGTGAGCATAATCCAGTTTTTTGAGCCAAAAGGAGATTTGTGTCGTATTCAGGCGGAGCGGGCAGAAAAATGCGGCGTTCGCTTCGTAAGACGGGAAGATTTATCCTTTTATGATTTAAGATTTACAGACATTATCGTTGATTGTGTTTTTGGAAGTGGTTTTCACGGGAATTTTGACGAAAAAGTTCTCGGAACCTTCAGCGATATGAATTTCTGCGAGTGCTACAAAATTGCCTGTGATGTTCCCAGCGGAGTTCGTGCCGACGGAACTGTCACCGAAGGCGCTTTCATTGCCGATTTAACCGTCACGATGGGTGCTTTAAAGACTTGCCTTTATTCAGATACGGCAAAGGATTTTGTTGGCGAAATTCGCTGCGCAGATTTGGGCGTAAACCGCCGCCTCTACGAAAATTCTAATAATTCAAGCCTTGTAAAAGCGGTTCTTCTTGAAGAAAGCGATTTAATCCTTCCTCACAGAACTATTCACAATGTCAACAAAGGCTCTTTTGGCCATGTCGCAATTGCAAGTGGCGAAAAGCAGGGTGCCGCTGCTATTGCCGGAAGCGCGGCTTTCCGTTTCGGAGCGGGGCTTGTCACTCTCGTCCATAAACATTCTTCAAAAAAAGGACTCGATATGTTCCCTGAGCTTATGGTCTCTGCCGAAATTCCAGAAAAAACCAATGCAATAGCTTTCGGTATGGGACTCGGACGAAGCAACGAGAATATTCAGCCTTATTTTGATTACATTCTTTCGCACGCAAATATCCGCTGCGTTATCGATGCGGATGCTTGCTATGCTTCAGGCTTAAAAACATTCCTTGAAAAAAAAGAAAAGGGCGTTGTATTAACTCCTCATCCGAAGGAATTTCAGGCAATTCTAAAAAATTGTGATTTGGGAGAATACTCAATCGAAGAGTGCTGCATAAATCGAATGGAGCTTCTTGAAAAATTCTGCCGGAAATTTCCTAAAAAAACTGTCGTCTTAAAGGGCGCAAACACCGTAATTGCTCATTTCGACGGCTATAAATTCAAAATGTTCGTAAATGATTTGGGAAAGCCCTGTCTTGCGAAGGCGGGTAGTGGAGATGTTTTGAGCGGGCTTATAGTGGCCTTGCTTGCCCAGCACCGGAAAAGCCTTGATTCTGCAATTACGGCCGTTTTGGCGCACTCTCTTGCTTCCAGAAAAATCAAGTGTGACTTTGCGATGACTCCCTACGATTTGATTCTGGCTCTGAAAGAATTAGATTAAAGCTCTTTTTTGTAACCGATATGCAATTTTAATGCTTCATCATCATTATTTGCGTATCGGGTGATTCCGACTTGCAGCGCACAGGTTAAGAGACCGCCGTTAAGGCTTATTTCTGTAAAAGGAATGAGTTTCAAATCGAAATTTTCGTTTACATCAATTTCATCAAGATTTGCGAATGTTATGCCCATTAATCCTGCCATAAAATTTAAGCCGATATTGTACTCATGGTTTTTTGTGTAAAGTTTGTCGGCAAAAATCCTGGTATTTACGCCGATATTGTCGTCAATAAAAGTCATTTTGTCGAGCTTGCTATCCGGAATATGAAAGAATGAGATGTAAAATTTAGACGGGCCACCGCTTAAACGCCCCTCAAGCAAAAGATAGATTTCATCTTTATGAAGGTAGGACTCAGCTGAGCGACTTGTTTTTTTCACGGGAAGATATTCAAATCCTCCCTGAAGGAGCATTGAAAGAATTGAATACTCGTTTCCCAAAAGAATGTCTACGCCTGTATGAAAATAAAGGGTCTCAATCAGAAGGACCACATCGTTATCGTTGTCATCTTTTGTGTACAAGGGGGCACCCAAGCCAGCGAGTGCGTCAACCGTAAGCGCTTTTGAAGTAAAGCCAAAGCGAATGTCTGTGTTTAATTGGGCACAGTTTTCGACATTTTCATAATTCCTGCTTATTACAAAACCCGTGCACACTGGAAGTCTTTTTGAAGTCAGCGTATAGCTTAGTCCAGTTCCGTACAAGTCATAAACATTAGCTCCATTAAGACCAAGGTAATTTTGAGTCAGAAAAGATGAATATTTTTGAACTCCGAGATGCCGGGAAATGAACTTCTCGCTGCCAAGGGACTCAAAACAACCCTTAAAAATCGAAAAACTGTGATTTACATTTGCAAAGGATTTATTATAAGTCGCAGAAATTTCATTGAAGCGGAATGTTGACGAGACTTCCTTCATAAGGCCTTCATCGAATAAATCATCAGTCTGAATTGAAAATTCTCCGCGAACTGAAAATGAATTAGAAAAGGCCAGTTGACCTGATAAAAAACCGTTGAATTTTAATGCCGGCTCAAAGCCATAGTTTTCTGTATTTATAAAATTTGCTAAAAGTCCGGCTTCACCAGAAAAATAATCTGCGGCAAAGAGGGCTTGGGAGAAAATCAAGATAAAGGCTGTCTGAACAATTTTTTTCATAAAATTACCTTTTGACTTTTTAGAGATAACTCTGAAATTACTAATATCGCTGAATGTAAGTCGCTTTCGGGCGGGCCGTAATCACGACACGACGGTTCATTGCCCGTCCTTCAGGAGTCGCATTTGAGGCAATTGGCTGAGTCCCGCCGTATCCACGGAATGTGAAAAGAGAGCGTGGCAGCCCCTGTTTGACAAGCTCATCGATGATTGTCTGAGTTCGCGCGATAGAAAGGTTCATCTGTCCTGTCGGTTTATTTACATCAGCAGTATGGCCCTCTACAAGAACGGTGTATGCATCGTCCTTGTTGATGTCTTTTAAAAGATTTGCAAGGGTTTCCATTTTCGAAAGCTCTGAATCCAAAAGCTTGGGACTGTCAGCTACGAATTTTAAATCGTACAAAAGCTGGAATTCATCTCCAAACATCTTGATAATCGGTGCTTCTTCATTTTCTGGGAAATAACTCTTAATATCAAGGAATGGTGCGTAGTATTCCTGCAGCTCTTCGTTTCTCTCGATTGAATAAGTAAGATTTTCCTTATCCAGAAGAATTACGACCTTTCCTTCTTCCAGAAGCTTAACATTTTCCGGCACGGAAAGAATTTTTAGCGCATCCTCCCTTGAGATTACGGGGTCAGTGCGAAGATGACCGTAAACCTTTCTTGCCTTTATGTGAAGCGGATCCGAGCCGATTCTTGAGTGATAATGTGACTCGTCATCCCGCCAGTCGTAGCCAATCATACCGTTTTTGAACTGACGGTCAGGATTTCCCATATTCCTCTCATAAATAAGATTCATATTTTCGTCCCAGACCTGGGGAAAAAAGCAAGGATAAACCTCGTCCTCCATAAATTCACCGTGAACTTCAAGGCTTCCCCGCGCGTCTATGATGATTCCCGTGTAAACCCTTGACGCTACGGTTTCGATTGGTTTTGCATTCCTGTATGGAAAGTGATGCTTAATCATCAGTGATGAGATTTCTTTTAAATTTATTGAATGAGTCGTTTTTAATGTAAGGCTTCCGTCCGTGAAAATTCCCGGACTTTTTTTTCCTTCATCTATAATTTTTGTGAGCTGCTCAAGAGTCATATCATTTGAGATGACCAAATCGCCAAGCTGCTGATGAGAATTCACATAAAGCGAAAGAAGCCCGTCCTTAATTAAATCAGGGAGCTTTGTTTCAATAAAATTGATGGATGCCCGTTTACCCGAAGGCATGCTGATGCCGGCTTTTTCAGTGTCGAGCCTGACTTCAGAAACAAATGCTGAAGATGACCAGTCAATCGTGCTTTGAGATGAGATAAAACCTTTATTTTCAGAGGCAAAAAGTGCCGTAAATGCTGAGCAAAGAATCAGCGAAGAAAAAAATCCTTTTCTCACAATCCGCTTCCTTTTGTAAACATAGATATTCACATTGAATTTCGGCAAATTCCTTGTTCCAGTTTAGAAAAGATGATTTTTATGGAAACGAAAAATTCTTGTTTTCTGTTAATTTTTCACTTGACTTTTGCTTAAATGAAATTTACAATTTTGTTATGGACTTAAAAACAGTATTAACACCTGACACCGTAGAATTGCACCTCAAAGGTAAAACAAAAGAAGAAATTATCGATGAGATGCTTGATATTCTTATCAAGGCTGGAAAAGTAGCAGACAAGGCTACAGCTCGCGAATGTGTTCTTGACCGCGAACGCAAAATGTCAACTGGCATGAAACATGGTATTGCTATTCCCCACGGAAAAACAGACACAGTCGCAGATTTGGTTGCGTGTATTGGTATTTCGGACAATCCTGTTGATTTTGATTCTTTGGATCAGGAGCCATGCCGCATTTTCATTATGACGCTTTCACCGATTAACAAAACGGGGCCGCACCTTCAGTTCTTGGCTGAAGTCAGCTTGCTCTTCAAGAGCGCAGAAAAGCGTGCTCAAATCCTAAATACTCAGGACAAAGCTGAGGTCATTAAAATTTTGACCGAGTAGTTTTTGGTTCTGAATTTGAAGCTAGAAAGTCCCCGCAAAAAGTTGCAGGGATTTTTTTGTTTTAAAAAAAATGATAGAATGACATTATGAAACTTGAAAGATTATTTGAAGTAAAAGCTTCCAAACTTTATAAAATGACAGGGGAGCCTGTTTCGCTTGACGGGCTGGCTTTTCCCGTAAAGTGGAGCGATGTGGAAGCGGGCGAAGAAGAATATAACGAAGATTTTCTCGCACGGCTTCGTGAGGAGCTAAAATCAAAGGACGATAAAGGCGACTTTGTTTTCATAGAGCCTGTTTTTGACAAAAATGCGTCGCCTGAGCAATTTACAGCGGCAATGAAGCATTGCGCCCGAAGAATCAAGGATTGCGTTTCAGTCATTGGTTTTGCGCTTCCGGTTGAAATTCTAAAATCTAAAGATTTCTATATTGAAGAACTTTCGGCTAAGCATCAGCAATATTGCTATTTTTGCAAAGAAAATGTCGGAACTGATGTCGTTTTGTACTGACTTCTGTAAATTGATATAAAAGCGTTTTGTTTGCGAAAAACTGCATAAAAACGCAAGAAAAACCCTAAAATTTGCAAAAATCTCCAAAAACTCCATTGACTGAAATTGTTTTTTTTGGAAAAATAATGCCTATGAATTCTTTTAATGCTAAAATTTTTGGCGGAACATTAGCGCTTAGTACTTTTTTGCTTGCACTTTGCCTTGTTGTTTTTACGCTGATTCCGTCTGCCAAAAAAGAAGAAGAGCCTGAAAAGGAAGTTCCTGATTTTGCATTACTCAACAGCATGGATTTTACAGAAGAATATTTTGCACAGGCAGGCTTTAAGACAGAATATGCAGATGACTATTCTCCGGAAGATGATGAAGGCTTGGCCTTGTACAGGCAGGCACAGTCTCGTCCTGCGGTCGAATGGTTCTACACTCATGTGACAAGCAATCGTGAAGTTGCCCTCGCTATTCTTGAAAACGCTGACAAAAATGACATTCCTCTTTCGCTGGCTTTTTCTCTTGCCTATGTTGAAAGTCGTTTTAAGGCGGATGCCGTAAATTCAAACACGAACCGTACGATTGACAGGGGCTTGTTCCAGCTCAACAGCGCAACTTTCCCAAAGCTTACTGAGGCTGAATTTTTTGACCCGAAAGTAAGCGCAAAATACGGAATGAATCATCTTCGCTATTGTATGGATGTCGCTGGAAACGACATTACTGCTCTTGCAATGTACAATGCGGGAACCTCTCGCGTAAAGCAGAACAAAACACCCCAGCATACCCTTAATTATGTAGCCAAAATCTCGAATTACCGGGGTTTTCTTGAAGGTAAATTTTCTACCGAGGTTCTGGCTTTCTATTCAACGGGTTCGGGAAACACGGTTCTTGCAAAGAAATAATCCACAGATTTACACAGATACGACACAGATTATATAAAAAAATGAG
>CALGGS010000186.1 GCA_937915735.1 uncultured Treponema sp. | reverse complement strand
GCCGCCTTCTTTTGCAGAAGCCGGACATTTTGCTTTTGGACGAGCCGACCAACCACTTGGATGCAGAGACAGTAGCCTGGCTTGAGCGGCACTTAAAAGACTACCCGGGCACAATCATCGCAATCACCCACGACCGCTACTTCCTCGACAATGTCGCGGGCTGGATTCTGGAAATGGACAGGGGCGAAGGCTATCCTTTCAAAGGAAACTACTCGGAATGGCTTGAAGCAAAGGAAAAACGCCTTGCCCTTGAAGAAAAACAGGCTTCTACCCGCCGCCGCGAAATGCAGGAAGAATTGGAATGGATTCACGCGGGAGCAAAAGGCCGTCAGGCAAAGCACAAGGAGCACATCACCAAGTACGAGGCCTTGCTCGCCGAAGAAAGCAAGCGAGTTCAGCTTAAAGACACTCAGATTTCAATTCCGGCAGGTCCCCGCTTGGGAAGCCTTGTCATCAATGCCGAAAAGCTCACCAAGTCATTTGACGACAAACTTCTTTTTGAAAACCTTGACTTCCATATCCCGGCGGGCAGCGTTGTTGGAATCGTCGGCCCTAACGGTGCCGGTAAAACCACGCTCTTTAAGATGATTGCTTCTGCCGCAGGTCAGGAAATCGAGCTTCCAGACGGAAAAATGGGCAAGGAAGTTCCTGATTCAGGCTCTATAAAAGTTGGCGATACTGTCAAGCTGGTTTATGTCGATCAGATGCGAAGTAAGCTTGACCCAAACAAGACCGTTTACGAAATGCTTTCTGGCGGAAGCGATTTGGTTAAGCTTGGCGCGGTGGACGAAAAAGGCCGCCCTGTGAACGGTGCCGTCCGCGAAATTAACGCCCACGCTTACTGCTCATGGTTCAATTTTAACTCAGCCGAACAGAATAAAAAAATCTCCGTGCTTTCCGGTGGTGAAAAAAACCGCCTTAACATGGGAATGATGTTCAAAGAGGCAGGAAATGTCCTTCTTCTTGACGAACCGACCAACGACCTCGACATCACGACGACCCGCTCTCTTGAAGAAGCAATCAATTCATTTGCGGGTGTGGTAATGGTAATCAGCCACGACCGCTACTTCCTCGACCGAATCTGCACTCACATCTTAGCCTTCGAGAATAACTCGGAAGTTCACTTTGTTGAGGGCAGCTGGTCTGATTATGTCGAGTGGCGAAAGAATGTTTTGGGAATTGACGACGATGTTCCGCACAAGACAGTCTATCGAAAGCTGACACGATAATGAAAGAGCCAGTTTTTTTATCGTAATGTTGAATTTCTCTTGGAAATATACTAAAATAGGCTACATAAAATTTTATTCTATTTTTTGAGGTAACATATTATGTTGATGACAAACGAAATCAAAGTCGGAACAGCTTTCATGTATGAGGGGGCTCCGCTTATCGTTCAGAAAATGCTCGGTCAGAAATCAGGCCGACAGGGTATGGTAACAAAACTTCGTGTTGCAAACATCGTAACTGGCGGAACTCAGGACTTGGGTCTCGACGCTGGCGAAAAATTCGAAGAGGTTGAGCTTGTCGAAAAAAATGTAAAGCTTTCTTACATCGACGGAAACGACTACCACTTTATGGATCAGGAAACATACGACGACATTATGCTCGACAAGGACTATCTTGGTGACAACGCCGGATACATTTCTCCAGATGACGACTATGATGTAAAGGTCACATACTACAATGAAAAACCAGTTGGCGTTCGCTTGCCAATTCAGGTAACTCGCACAATCACTTACTGTGAGCCTGGAATTAAAGGCGACACTTCTGGAAAATCAACAAAACCAGCGACTCTCGACACTGGAATGGAAGTAAAAGTCCCATTGTTTTGCAACACAGACGACAGAATCGTTATCGACACTCGTGACGGTTCATTCGTTGAGCGAGCAAAAGACTAATTTTTATATTTCTTTCCGAACCACTGATTTCATTGATTTCCACTTATTTTTAATTCGTGCCAATTTATGAAATTCGTGGTTTATTTTTTTTACAATATGACAGACTCCCTTAATCTTCCTTCAGAAATTTATTCTCGGTACGGCTCTGTAAAAAGGGCGAGAAAGTGTTTTTTGTACACGGCAAAGGGCGTTCGCTTGACGGATATGTATCAAGAAGGCGGACGGGCGATTTTAGGCTGGGGAGGAAGCGTTTTTACAGTCTTTAAGAATGTCCTTGAACGGGGAATAACAGGCTCTTTTTATACAGATTTTTCATCTCCATGCGGGCGAGAAAAATCTAGCTTAGACAAAGCCGTTTCAGAGCTTTTTGGAGACGAGCGTCAGACTTTTGTTTTTCCTTCTGAAGCAGAGGCAATAGAAGCCGCTGCCTCAATTTCTCCGGAAGGAATATCCTTTTACAGACCCTGGAATCCAGTTCAGGTAAACTGGCAAAAAGTTGACTGCATTGTTTTTTTACCGCCTCTTCCTTGGACGAGCCAGTTTTGTGTCCTGGCGGTAAAAAGTGAGATTCTTCAAGAAAATTCCTCTCTGAATGACAAATTCAAAAATTTTCCTTCGTTGCTTTCGTCTCCTCTGTGTGCGGCTGTGACCCGCTCAATTTATGATTTAATTAAAGCTATTCAGGAGAGGAAAGAAAAGCATTGGTTTCTTTATGACCAGATTCTCACAAAATACTGGAATCGAAAAGGCCCCTATCTTTTTCCGAAAATTCCTTCAAAAAACTATCCTGACTTTGTAAAACATTGCCTGGATTGCCATCTTGTAATTTCTCCAAGAATTGAAAATCCGTCAATCGTACCCTTCGGTGCTGACAAAGGCAATTTTTCGCTTTTAAAAAATAATCCATTTGAAGTATGAACGAAAACGAAATAATCTTTTTTATCATAAGGCTTTTTTTGGGCGGTGTAATTGCTTTCCTTGCAATAATGCTCTGGAGCAGGACCCGTGACTTTTCATGGATGTTCCTTGTTTTTGCCGCCGTAATCGACTATTCAGCTCTTATCTTCAATCTGCTTTTAAAGCTCGGCTTCGTGCATACAAAAAAAATCCTCTTGTTGGGGAGCGAATTTTCGCTGGTTCAACTGATTCTTGCCATAATACCAGGCCTGTTCGTAATCATTGCCTTTGTTTTAATGCTGATAAAAACAGGAAAAAATTGTAGAATAGGCTGAATTAGGAGTAATTGTAATTTATGACAGTTCAGGAATTTTGGGAAGATTATCTTAAAAAAACAAATCAGAATCCGAAAGAAACGGTTTTTTCAGGAGAGCTTTTCTTTGAGGACAGAGGAGTGACAGGGCAGGAGCAGCTTGCTCTTGTGCTTTCCGGCGCAAAAACTGCCATGTTCCGTCCTTATGAATCCTATGAAATCAATCTGGAGCCACTGCCAATTTCTGGTGAAGTTTATGTCGTTCTTAACTCAAATGACGAGCCTGTCTGTATTATTGAGCTTACAGATGTGAATGTGATTCCCTTTAATGAAATTCCCTGGGGACTGGCTCAAAAAGATGGGGAAAATGAAAACTTAACGGATTGGAAGGATAAAATGAGCGAGCAAATTCAAGAAGAAGCTGATATTTGCGGCTTCAGCTTCACAGACGAAACAAAAATCGTCTGCGAAGTTTTTAAAGTGATTTTTCGGCAGTTTTAATTGCTTAAACCTTGAACTTGTCAACCTGCTCGCCAATCTTTGAGATTGAAGCGTTAATCTGAGAAGAAACCTCGCTCAAAGCGGCGCCTGTCTCGTTGATTTTTCTGGCTCCGACAGCCATTTCTTCCATGCTCTGGCTCATTGCCATTGCGGCGTTCTGCAGAATCTGAACTTCCTTCAGAATGAGTTTGTTGCCCTCTGACATTTCGGTTGACGCGTTGCGGACTTCAACAGTGCTGTCGTTCATATTGTGAAGGGCCTCGGTAATCTGCTGGCTTCCTTCGTTCTGCTCTTCCATTGCCGCCCGAATCTGCATAACAAGGGCATCGGTCTCTTCAAGTTTTTTAGAAACAGCCTCAAATGCGGTTGCCGACTCGCCGGAAGCCGAAACGACCTGGTTGATTGACTCTTTGATATTTGAAAGCTGGTCGCCGATTGTCTTTGACTGGGCCGTTGAGGTTTCTGAAAGCTTACGGATTTCGTCTGCGACGACTGCGAATCCCTTACCAGCCTCGCCAGCGTGGGCAGCCTCGATTGCCGCGTTCATAGCGAGAAGGTTTG
>CALGGS010000185.1 GCA_937915735.1 uncultured Treponema sp. | reverse complement strand
GACGCTCTTCCGATCTAGCCGCACCTTCTGCAAATGCTACATTTGCGCCCTGAACCACGGGAGCGGCTTTCTTTGCAGCCATTGAAGCACCTCTTTTAGCAAGGGCAGCACCGGCAGCAACCGTTCCGGCAGCGTGTACAAATTCACCCATAGAAAGCTGGGGCGTACCGTTGAGCATCGTCATTGCAACCTGCGGTGCGTTCTGGGTAAGTATAAATCCAATTAAAATTGTAAACAAAAGGTATGCAAAATTTGCAAGAGAACAAGGATGTCCTGAAGAAATAATTACGCTTGCATTTTTAGCAAACATATTTACAACAAAGAACAAACACATTATGGAAACAGTAATTTTTACAAAGTACGACAGGAAAAGCGTTATCAGTTTTGAGGCATAAGTTTTTGTGCCATCAAACAAAATACAAGGAATGAAAATGACTCCCATGCTCGTAACGATAAAATACTCAAAAATTGCCATAGTATATTGAATTGTTGCAAAAATCATTGCTGCAATTATTCCAATTACTAAAATTAACTGCATAATCCAGTTAGTAAGGGCATTGAAACCACCATCCAGTTTTTTCTCAAGAAAAGTACCTGCGTCAGAATCATATTCCGTTGCTTCCATTCCTTTAATGATATTTGCCCAAAGAACACCTGTTTTAATAATTGAACCGGGAGAAACAAGTATTATTTTTTCTCCTGTTACACCTTTAAGACTTATAAGAGGGTCATAAATATAACTTATTGTGCCATCTTTATTTCTAACAGGAGTTATAACTTCGTCCAGCGATTTCATTAAAACAAAGGCTTCTCGAAAATCTCCGTTTTTTATTTTTTCAAGCATTTCTTTTTGCTGAGCCGTTTCTGCATTTTTATAAATTTCGTTTGTAACATTGGATTCGTCGATTGAACTTCCAACAGCCCTTCCTGCAAAATATCCGCCTATTCCACCAACCAGTCCACCTACTACAGCACCTACAACAGTACCGACACCGGGAATGACACTTCCAATAGTCGCACCTAAAGCAATTCCCTCTACTGCATACGCACTAGAAAACAATGTTTTATTATTTATCATAGTATCATCAACTGCAATTCCAGAAGATTTGAGTTTATCTTCCAATTCTTTAGTTGAATAACCTGTATTTTTAGCAAGCAGTTTTACAGTTTCTTCACTTAATTTTTTACCATCTTCTCCAACGGACTTATAAAAACTCTGGAGAGCTTCATTTGCTGCTTTTGTTTCTTCTGTTAAGTTTTGATACATTTGGTGTAAGGTTACTTTTGTTGTAAAATAACCGTTTCCTGCATACATACCAAGTTTTGTAGAAAAGTTCATTACAAAACTTGTTATAGAACCATAAGCCAATAAAACGCATGTATAAAGCAGGAATTTCATACCAATGTCTATACATGCCTTTCTAACCTGCTGAGTACCGAACCACAGTCTAAATACATTCCACAAAACTCCTGTCAGACCAAAAACAACAGCTAAATAACCGGCAACATAAGCAAATGTAGAAAAAGTCCTGATAAAATATTCGATACCATTTAACAACGGCGTATCAAATACGGTAAAATTAGTGTTTGCAAGTCCATTAGTTATTCCAGAAACTGGCCCTGCAAAAACCTGAGAACTTGTTACAAAAAGAGCTGAGGCGATTATAAATAATTTTTTATGTTTCATTTTTTCCCTCTTCTGTTTCTATATTTACAACCAGCTTGGAACAAATCCGGCTTCATCTTCCCATATCTGCTGTCTGCGTTCAATTTCTTTTCTTTTTGCTTCCTGTTCTGCTTCTTTTCTGAGTTTTTCTTCCACCGATTTTTCAGCATAAGCCGCACCATATTTTTGCAAACTTCCCCACATATTGCTGCACATATTTTTCAAATCAATAGTTGCACCTACAGAAGCCTGAATACCAGCAACAATAGAGTCATCTGCATTTTTCGACAAAGCAAGCAAGGCTTCATTATTTTTTGCTGCTCTTGCAAGCTGCGCATCAATATGTTCACTGCTACCACTGATAATCAAATCGTTAATAACACTATTTGCCTGTTCTTCAACAAGTTTTACATACGCATAGTTTTCAGGATCCAAGCCCCATTTTCTCATAATTGCCTGTTTTTCTCTGTAAGTAAGTTTTCCTTCATAACCTTTGGCAATTTCTTCCCCCTGCTGTTTTACATAATCAAGAGCATCAAGTGGCATACCAAGCAAGTTATTCTGACCATATTTTCCTATACCAAAAAGACCTGCCACAGTATATTTTTTCCCCATACAAGTTACAGTTTTGTTTTCAAGAGTATGCTTAACATCATTTATGAGGTTCATGTTTTCATTTATTACGCTTGTTGCATCAGTCAGGTTAGTTCTGAAATTACCAATATTATCCCAAGCACCTTTCAGGCCGCCTTCGCTGGACCATTTATCTTCTGAAAATGAATCTTTCAGGTTATCCCAGTCCATTGATTTCACTGAGTTTATCTGTGTCTGAAGCTGCTGATAGGTATTTTGTACCTGCTCAATCGTTGTATTTATCATGTCATAGGTAGAATACAACTGCTGAATGGCATTCATAAGATTTGAAATATCAATTACAGGATAATTTGCAAACACACTGCTGCTTCCTGCAAAACTCATGACAGTAAGAACGGCCACAACCTTAAAGGTCTTTGACTTTCTAAAAACATTTCTCATATAATCCTCCATATTTTTATCGCCGTAATCTTACGGCGTTAGTTCCGAGCTATGTATTTTTTGTATTCAGTTATTCCTTTACGCCTGAAAATCTCTTCAACCAAAGGAACGCCTGTATTTTTTCCATACTCACGCTCTAGGCTGTCAAGCAGGTTGTGGTCAGGTGTAAGCAAAGAAAGCTGGTATTCATCAAGTCCAAGCTCAAACATTCTCGCTCCGTTAGGCGACTTGTAAAAATAATCACGCTTCATTCTTGCCCTAGAAAGAGCTTCAATCTCGTTATCTTCAAGACCAAAGTAGCGGTAATATCCTGCGACAATTTCACTAGAAGCGTTTGTATCTGCGAGATAAATTTTTGTAAGACATTGAGAGATAATTGTAGTTGAAAGGCTTGATTTAACGGCTTTTGCAACTTCCTGTGTGGCAAATACACAGAAAACATGCTTCTTACGAAGAGTAACAAGCCACTCCTCAATCTTTTTTGCAAAGAAAGGATTATCAAGGAATACCCACGCCTCATCAAGAATAAGCAAGGTAGGGTCTCCTGTCGGGTCTCCGTTCGGTTTTGAGTAGACTTTTTCAATGAACCTGAAAATAAAGAAGAGAGCCGGTGTTACAGCCTGCTGCCCCATCTTCATAAGGGTTCCCATCTCAATCATTATCCATTTTGAAAGTGAAAAGTTAGTATTTGCGGCATCAAAGATACGTCCGTACTCGCCGTTGATTGTATAAGGCTGAACGCCAGTCCTTATGTCATTTAATCCTGTCATTGGATTCGTGTAGTTCACATACTGTTGGAATGTAGTAATGGTTCTGTCATTCGGGTCTTTTTCATCCCGAATCTGCTTTAAGGCAACGGTTATAGCCTCGCTCATGGTTGCATCGGTCTTTATTCCCTGCATCTCAAGAAGGAGCTTTATGAACTCTGCCGCCCATGAAATGTCAACTTCGCTTTCCAGTTCCCGAAGCGGCTGGAAGGCCACGTCATTTGCCCCAGGCTCAACATACATTCCGCCCGCTGCCATTGTTACAGAGCGTGATGTCTTGTCTTTATCCAAAAAGATTACATTCGCATTCCGGTATTTCGTAAACTGATTTGCAAGCAGGGCAAGCAGGGTTGACTTACCGGCACCAGAAGGACCGAATATGAAGCAGTGACCGACATCACCCACATTGAGGTTCAGGAAAAACGGCACTCCGCTTGAAGTTGTGCATGTCAGTAAAGGAGCATAGCAGCCGAATTCTTCCTTAGTCCACTGGTTGTATTTTGTACCTGACCAGATTGAAGAAAGCGGAATTATCTGGCTCATGTTGCCAGAAGAAATAAGCGGCCGCCTTACATTCGCATACATATTTCCCGGCTGCATTGAAAGGAACGCCTGAAAGGAATTCACGGTCTCAACCTTTGCGGTAAAGCCTGTGGAGTTTATGAGGCTTATGATGTATCTGGCCTTCTCAACAGCCACCTCATAATTCCTGTCCCACACCATGATGCATGAAGTGTAGTAACCGAAAGAATAAATGTCGGTTGCAAGCTCTACTTTTGCAGTATTCGTATCTTCCTCAAAAGCAACAGCAGAAGGGTCTTCCCTGCCGGACTCATAGTTTCCTACAGTCTCTGCAAGAGCAGTTCCCCATGATTTTCGGGAACCATAGAAACGCTTCTGATATTTTTCAATATCCTTGGAACTTTCCGCCTTGCTCCGTCCAATCCAGCGGCTTACCCAGCGGTATTCAATCTGGCTTGAGTTTAATATGCCGAGCATTGCGGGATATGTCTGCATGGGAAAATCACGGATTGCAACAATCGGAATATATGTATCTCCGAGCATGAGGGTGTTGGCGATTTTCAATGTATCATCCGTTATGTAATAGTCCATAAGGGTCGGTATCTCAGGGCAGATTACCCTGTGATGCCTTGAGCTTACAGAGTTATGGCAAAGCGTTACGACCTCATCGTTATTCAGCTGCCTGTAGTTAATCCTGCCGTTCAGGTGGCTCATTACTCCGGCAGTAGTCTCCCTGAACGCCTGTATTTCCTTCTCGCACTGCTCAAGGTTGAAGTAGCCCTCACCCTCACTCTTGTCAACTTTATACAGGAGATTTTTAGTCTTCGCATAAATATCGCTTGGAAGCTCCATTGTGATGATGAGAAAATAATGATTCAGAAAGTGGGCATCCTTTTCCTTGAAAAGTTTCTGCCTGTGGCAGTCGATTAAAAACCCTGCCTCATTGCTCCAGTCCGTTCCCGGATATTCAGTGCAAAGTACACGGTCGCTCTGGAACTGGCAGCCCCACTCGCTTCCAAGCTGCCTTATTGCCTCATTGAAGAAAAATGAGACGCTGTTAATTGTCTGTGCGGAAGATGAGCCTAAATCAGGACAGACGAAGGAATATGCCCTCATCAATGCTCCCGGCTTCAGCAGAATGATTCCCTCATCCTTTCTTCCGACAGGATATGACCATGGACAGAAAGAAGAAAGCCTGTTCTTGCTTTCCTTATATCCTTTCATGTTGAATTTGTTCAAAAAGTTTACTCCGAGCATCTATCCCTCCAGTTCATCCACCTCGAAAAGGCTGTTCAAAGCAATTGTAAGAAGCTGCGGGTCATTCTTACTTATGATACGGCACGGCACATACAGGACTATCGCCACTGCCGCAAAACCCAGTCCAAAAAGATAAACCAAAAGAATCGTCACACAGAAGATGAGCGCAACAATTACTTTTGGAACTCCCAAAAGCAAGTCTGGCTGCTGAAGGCTCTTGTGAACTGGTATTGAATATTCCTGTAGTGTTGCCATAGCCATGCTCCTTTCTATTGTTTCATCACTTCAGTGAATGTCGTGTTATCAACGTTTAGGAATTTGTTTGTGATTGTTCCCGCCGCCATAAAAATAATTGTCCCCGCAATCCAAGGAATAAATTTCTTAAACATTCCTGGCTCTTGACGACCTGTCGTAATAAGACCGATACACTCAACGATAAGTGCAATGCAAGCAATTCCTTTTACCCAAGGACTTGATATGAGGTCAACTAGAATCTTTACTTTTGAATTTAGACCGAACGCATCATCCTCTGCAAAAGTTAAAGATACACATACAAAGGCAATAAACATCACCATCACAAATTTCTTGTTGTGGATTAAACTCTTGATTTTTTCCATTATCTAAAACCCCTTTTGTGTAAAATGGTCATTCCACAGA
>CALGGS010000184.1 GCA_937915735.1 uncultured Treponema sp. | reverse complement strand
TCTCGTCCAAGACGGCTTTACCGTCAAGTTCTTCTTTTTCCATTTGTGTTCCCCTTGGCGTGTTCTATTGCCTTTGGGAATCCTAAAAAATCTTTCAATGTAATTGGATTAACAAAAGCGGAATGACACGCAGAATGAAAGGAAGCCCTCTGCTTCCGTAAGATGATAATGAAAGAACATTATCAGAAAAGTTTTGAAAATGCAAGCAAATTATTGAAAATCTCGCAAAATATGCGAGATTTTTATAGATTACACCCTGAATAAGTCAATTTGGCTACCGATTTTTCCGATTGCACCCTGAACCTGACCGGAAATTTCAGAAAGAGCGGCTCCAGTCTCGTTGATTTTTCTGGCTCCGTTCGACATTTCGTCCATACTGCCCTTCATTTCGGTAGTCGCCGACTGCAGGCTCTGAACTTCCTCCAGAATCAGCTTGTTTCCGTTTGACATTTCTATGGAAGCAGCCTTGACTTCCTGAGTGCTGTCGTTCATCGTCTTCAAGGCACTTGTGATTTGCTGTGAACCTTGGTTCTGCTCGTCCATTGCGGCCCGAATCTGCATAACGAGTTGGTCTGTTTCCTGAATTTTTTGTGAAACAACGCCAAATGAACGGCTCGACTCATTTGAAGCGGCAACAACCTCACCAATCTGAGATTTAATTTTCGTAAGCTGCTCGCCGATTGTCTTACTCTGAGCCGAAGAAGTTTCTGAAAGCTTACGGATTTCGTCAGCAACAACTGCAAAGCCTTTTCCCGCTTCTCCAGCATGAGCCGCTTCAATTGCCGCATTCATAGCGAGAAGATTTGTCTGTTCAGCAATGCTTGAAATTGCCGTGTTAGCGTCCTGAAGCATTTCACTTTGTGTCTCGATTTGCAAAATTCGCTCGTTTACATCGTTTTGCATTTTAAAGCCGGTGTTTGCGTTTTCTTCAAGCTCCTTAAATGAAGAGGCCATTTTTTCGACCGAATGATTTACCGAAGAAATATTACCAATCATCTCTTCAACTGCCGCACTAGCCTGGCTTACTCCAGAAGACTGATTTTCTATCATCTGATTAAGAGAATTAATGTTAGCTGAAATTTCGTCAACCGCACCCGCCGTCTGCTGAACGCTTTGATTCTGAGTGTGAATCTGATGAGAAATGCTGTCGATATTTGCGATAATCTGAGTGATTGCGCTTGCCGTGTCCTGGGTGCTTGCGCTCATATTTGTTCCGGCAAGACTAAGCTCATCCTTTGAATTTTTCGTCTCGCCAATAATTGTCTGAAGCTTGTCACAGAATGCATTAAAGTTGATAACCAAGTCACCAATTTCGTCAAGAACCCGGAGAGTGACCCTCTTTGTAAGGTCAGCTTCGCCAGTCGCCATTTCACGGAGCTGTTTTGTGACATTTTCGATTCGCCACATAAGCCAGTGAATAAATCTAAAACTAACTAACATTAGTATGATTGCGAGAACCGCAGAAACAGGAATTACGATTTTTAGGGTTGTGTATTTTATAGCCTCAATATCTTCAAGAGATTTGGCGATAAAAATCATTCCATCTACAGATTCTTCATCATTTTTTAAGGGAAAATAGACTCCAAAATAATCTTTTCCTCGAATTTTATTTTCACCACGGAAAATTTCACCATTATTTAAAACTTGATTTACAATCACTTGATTATCAAGAATCGTGCCTTCTCCTCCAGGAATCGTAGAGCTTACACGCAAATCTTTAGAAAAAATCGTACACTCAACATCATAGCTTTTTTCCATAAGTTCGAGAAAATCACCGTCTGCTAAATCATACGAAAAAACAACTGCACCAAGAATTTTTCCTTCATCTTTGACAGGATATGCATAGGTTACACTGCACTGAATGTCACCAATAGTCTCAAAAGAATAGGCCATTTGACCAGAAAGAGCTTTTCCAACTGCATAACTCGATGAAAGATTCTGACCTTGCTTAAAACCATCCTGACCACCGTAAATTACGACTCCTTCTTCATTCAAGAAAGCCATGCAACTGTAATCCAAATCCTCGCTGTAAGTATCAACGATTTCTTTGAACATATCTTTATCTTCATAATAAGTAGCCTCTACTACATCAGCACGGCGGGCAGAAATTGAAGCCGCAGTTTTTAATGTCAGAAGCCAGTCCTCTGTAACGCTCATTGCTCCGTCAGCACTGTGCAAAAGCTGAGTTTCCGTCGCTTTTATTTGATTTTTCGCAAAAACAGTAAGACTAACTGCCGCAACCGCAACTGAAGCCACAAGAATAACTCCACCTATGAGCGCTATAAGTTTTGTCTGAATTTGAATATCTTTTGCGTTTGGATCAACGGGTTTATTGTTTACAATTTTTCCAGCCATAAAAATCTCCCTAGCTCATTTTAATGTTCTTCTATTATAAATGATAAAAAGGGAATTGTAAAACACAAAGGAAAATTAAACATACAAAATGATTTCTTAAATCTCAATTGAACATTGAATATATTTCGTGATATAATGCTCAAAATCTATTTAATGAACTTCCGGAGGTTCAAAATTATGGCTCTTAAGTCAATTAAAGATGTAGTAAAGACAGTAAAACGCCCAGAGAAAATCCTTCAGTTTGGTGAAGGCGGATTCCTGCGCGCATTCGTAGACTGGCAGATTGATA
>CALGGS010000183.1 GCA_937915735.1 uncultured Treponema sp. | reverse complement strand
TCAAATGCAAGGTGCCTTCTTTGATTCCATCGATGCTTTCCGGCTTCATAATGCGGACGACAATCTCACTGTCCGCATAAGCGTCTTCTTCTTTTGCAACGATTGCAGCTCCAGCCGATTTGTAGGCTTCGTCACTAAAACCGCTTTTTAGTCCAGCACCAGAAACGACTTTTATTTCAAAGCCCATTCCGGTCAATTTTTTAACGTCGTCGGGAATCATTGCAACGCGTGTTTCGCGCTCGTCTTTTTCCTTACAGACCAAAACTTTCTTCATATCTTGAAAGCCTCCTTTTTTGTTCTTTTACTTAAAAGATTAGGTTATTATAGCACGAAATAAAAAATAGTTCTTTGGATTTTTTTGACAAGTTTAAAAGTTGCGTTAGTGCTTTATTCAACAAAGAAAGAGCGAATTTTAGAAAGGTTTTCTTGGGCGGCGAGACGGCCTAAATCATAGATTCTCTGAAGTTCATCTGGATTTTTTTCTGTTCGTGAGATTCCGAGGCTTTCTTCAGGGCAAATTACAAGGCATTTTCCATTTTTTTCCTGCTCGAAGACATAATTTTTTTCCTGATTGTACACTTCGTGCCTTTTTTTCATCGCTTCAAAAAGCTTTGGGTATTTTCTGAGGGCAATTTTCATAAATTTTAAGGCAGAAGAAGTTTTTTTTTCAAAATCACGCGGCTGAGTCAGAATCACGAGATTTTTTTCATACCCCATATCTTCAAAATATTTCAGTGGAATAGAAGTTGTCATTCCACCATCTAAAAGAGTCAATCCATCGAGTTTTACTGGTTTTGAGACCAAAGGCATGCTTGCGCTTGCTCGCATAAAGGTAAGGTCGTCACGGTCACAGCTTTTAAGCTCTTTTATGACAGGTTTTCCGGTTGCACAGTCAGAAGCTACCGCATAAAATTTGAGCGGATTTTTTCGGTAAGTTTCGTAATCAAAAAAATCAAGGGAATTCGGAAGAGTGTCGTAGCAGAATTTTGCTCCGTAAAGGTCTCCGGTCAAAAGAAGTGAGCGGAAGGAGCAATATCTCCAGTTGCGAGAATATTTTTTGTTGTAGCGGATTGCTCTCCCGATTTGCCGGGATTTTAAATTACAGCCGAAGGTTGCTCCCGCAGAAACGCCGATTGCTCCGTCAAAGGTGATTCCATTTTCCATTAAAATATCACAAACGCCGGCGGTGAACATTCCGCGCATCGCACCGCCTTCCATTACTATTCCCTTCATATCGTCATTATAGCAAAATTTTCAGGAAATGTTTATAATGCAAGGTAAATGTGATAAAAGAGGATAACTTATGTGTGGAATTGTTGGATATGTAGGTTCAAAGCAGGCGACTCCTGTTCTCATAAACGGTCTTAAAAAGCTTGAATATCGTGGCTATGACTCTGCGGGCGTTGCCGTTTTGTCGGAAGACAGCGATGAAATTTTAGTCCGAAAATCAAAGGGGGCAATAAAATTTCTTGAAGAAAAAATTGCTGACGAAGTGATTAAAGGCTCTGTCGGAATTGGTCACACACGCTGGGCAACTCACGGTGAGCCAAGTGACTTAAATTCTCATCCTCATACGAATGTTTCTGGAACGATTGCCGTCGTCCATAACGGAATTATCGAAAATTATGCGAAACTCAAGGCTTATTTACAAGACCAGGGTGTCGTTTTTAAAAGTCAGACAGATACCGAAGTCATCGCTCATTTAATCAATTATTTTTACGAAAAGACCGGCGAAATCTTTAAAGCTGTTTTGGAGACCTTGCACAGGCTTGAAGGAAGCTACGCGCTGGGAGTTATCTGTACGAAATATCCGGACCGATTGATTGCCGCCCGAAAAGAAAGCCCTTTGATTGTAGGCTTGGGTAACGGCGAGAATTTTATCGCAAGCGATGTTCCTCCATTCCTTGAATATACCCGTGATGTTTACTATCTTGAGCAAAACGAGCTTGCCGTTCTTTATAATGATCATGTTGATTTGTTCGATAACGAGGGAAACAAGGTCATCAGAAAACCTTCTCATGTGGATTGGGATTTGTCGAGTGCAGAGAAGGGCGGCTACGCTCACTTTATGCTGAAGGAAATCTACGAGCAGCCAAAGGCCCTTACTGACACGCTTCGTCCAAGAATCGTTTACAAGGACGGAAAGGTGAGCGACATTCAGTTTGATGAAATTACTTTCGGCGAAGAATGGAAAGGTGCCAGTCGGATTGTAATCACTGCCTGCGGAACGGCTTATCACGCTGGCGTTGTCGGAAAATATGCCTTTGAAAAATTCGCACGGATTCCAGTTGCGGTTGATGTTGCTTCTGAATTCCGCTACAGAAATCCTATTTTAAACAAAAATGATATTTTTATCGTAATTTCTCAGTCTGGAGAAACAGCTGACACTCTGGCGGCCCTTCGGCTTGCAAAGGAAGCCGGCGCAAAGGTAATAGCAATCACGAACTGCGTAGGCTCAACCGTAAGCCGGGAGGCGGACGAGGTAATTTACACTTGGGCAGGACCCGAAATTGCCGTCGCTTCAACAAAGGCGTACACGACTCAGCTTATGTGCCTTTATCTTCTCGCTTTAAAAATGGGAAAAGAGAGGGGAACGATTTCTGATGTCGAATACAAAAAGCTTCTTTCAGAAATTGTGTCTATTCCTGAAAAAGCACAGGAAATCTTAGATAATCAGACAGAAATTCAGAAATTTGCAAGCCAGCAGTTCAATAAATCAAAAATATTTTATATCGGCCGTCAGTTTGACTCCGCTTCTTCACTGGAAAGCGCGTTGAAACTCAAAGAAGTCAGCTATATGCACTGCGAGGCTTTTGCGGCGGGCGAATTAAAGCACGGACCAATCGCCCTTATTGACGACGACACCTTAGTCGTAGCGATTGCAACTGAGCCAAATCTTTACGAAAAACTCGCGTCAAACATTGTCGAAGTAAAAAGCCGCGGAGCTGTCACAATGGCAATCACGCTGGACAAAAAAGGTGCCTTTAGCTCTTGCTGTTCATCTGTAATCACGATTCCAGACTGTGAGCCTTCTCTTGCTTCAATGCTGTCGATTATTCCGGCACAGCTTTTTGCGTACTACTGCTCAATTTTGCGAGGAAATGACCCTGATAAGCCCAGAAACCTTGCGAAAAGCGTGACGGTTGAGTAATTTTGCTTTATAATATCTTGTATATTTGGAGGTATTCGATGAAAACCCTAAAGCTTTCTACTAAAGGCAACCTCTAAAAACTGTTGTTTAGCATAAAGAGAGCACCTCAAATCGGA
>CALGGS010000182.1 GCA_937915735.1 uncultured Treponema sp. | reverse complement strand
TCTGTCGGTAAGAAGAAGTAATTTCGACTTTTGCATTACGGAAAAACACTGAAAATTTACCGATTGAATGTTTGGCAAATTCAAAAGTCGAAATTAGGGCTATTTTAGAAATGCAAGTTTAGCCGACATGACGCTCAAAGCGCGTGAAGCCCAAAATCTTTTCGATTTCAGACAAGGCATCATCCGGGATTTTCAGTTCACTTGCGGCGAGATTGTTCTGAATCTGACTTACTTTGCTGGCCCCTGTGATTACGCTTGAAATGCAGGGTCTTGTTAAAAGCCATGCAAGAGACAAAACGCTCAGATTCGTTCCAAGCTCATCAGCTATTTTTCGCAATTTTTCGACTTTATCGAGATTTTCGTCAGTCAGAAGATTGTTGATTTGCCTGTCTGCCTGATGAGTAGCGCGACTTCCTTCCGGATATGGCTCGCCTTTTTTGTATTTTCCTGTCAAAAGCCCCTGTGCCAGCGGCGAGAAGGGCGTTATTCCGATTCCGTATTCTGAGCAAGTATCTATGATTTCGTGCTCAATGTAGCGGTCAATCATATTGTACTGTGGCTGAATCACAGTAAGGGGGTGCAGCTTGTATTTTTCGATGATTGCCTGTGCCTTTTCAAGCCTGGCAGCACCCCATTCTTCACTGACTCCGTAATACAAGATTTTTCCTTGAGTTACAAGGTCGCTTAAAGTGCGGAGAGTCTCTTCCATTGGGGTAGTTTTGTCGAAACGATGACAATAGTAAAGGTCGATGTAGTCAAGATTCAAATTTTTTAAGGAACGATTTATGTTTTCCGTGATGTGTTTTCGCGAAAGCCCCCAGTCATTGGCACCGCTTCCAGTCGGGAAAAATACCTTGCTTGAAACTACGAATGAGGAGCGGGGATAATCTTTTAAAACCCTGCCTAAAAACTTTTCGGCTTCTCCCCCGCTATAAGCGTCTGCACAGTCAAAGAAGTTGACTCCCTGCTCGTAAGCCGTTTTTATGACTTCCTTTGCAACTTCCTGCTCGCTGCTACCGTTTAATGCCGTCATCCAGCTTCCGACTGCAATTTCACTGACCTTAAGCCCTGATTTTCCAACACTTCGATATTTCATATTGATAATTTTAGTCTCGTTTTTTAATAAATTCAATTTTTTTCTGGAAAATCTTGAAATCTTAAATTCGTGCGTTAAATTATAAGATGTCAGGGAAAAGAGTCCTCGACTACGCCAGAAATGACAGGCGTTTACGAAAAAACGCTATGCACTACAGATAGCGTACAGCTTCTGAATCAAAGTCTGAATAACGCTACCTGTGTATAATTTTGTTCACTCGGCGTATAAATTTTTATACAATTTTAAGAAACTGTATAATTTTCTGTACACTCAGGCTTGTCAGTGTACCTTCCTCTTTCAAAATCTTTACCTTTTCTATTTCTATACTCTACAAAGAAATAAGTCGCAATTTATTTAATTTTCACCCCTTATTTCTCAATTTTTAATTTTCTTGGCACGATTCTTGCTTATATATTTTTCGCAGGGTTGAAAGACCCGATTCTAGGAGCTTTTTTATGAAAATGTACGAGATGTATTTAAGCCAGATTCAGAAATATCCTCTTTTGGATGCCGACAAGGAAAAGGAAATTGCGGCAAAAATTACTGCTGGGGACAAAAATTCTGTCAAGAAGCTTGTAAACTCAAATCTCCGACTCGTTGTGAGCGTTGCAAATAAATTCCGAAAAACCTACAAGGTTTCTATAATGGACTTGATTCAGGAAGGAAATATGGGCCTTATGGCGGCGGCAGAAAAATTTTCATCATCTTACAACACAAGATTTTCTACCTACGCTTATCCCTGGATTCTGCAGTATATGCTTCGTTTCATTCACAACAAAACATCGATAATTGCAATTCCGCAGCGAAAGGAAGAGGTTCTCAGACGACTTTCAAATGTTCAGGCTGAATATGCTCAGGAAAATGTGAACGAGGCACCGGTTTCAGAGCTTGCCCGCCTTTGCGGAGTCAGTCAGGAAGAGCTAAAAGAAGCGCTCGACTGCCTTTACACCTGCACAAGCCTTGACACAAAATGCAGCGACGACGGAAACACTACAATCGGCGAACTTATCCCGGATTTCACTTATGACCCTGAACGAAATTTCTTTATGGAAATAGCCAAAAGCAACATTAAGCAGCTGGTCTCTTGCCTTTCAGAAAAAGAACGGTATGTAATTGCCGGAAGATATAATTTTGAAGGAAAGATTCATGCTCCAACCCTGCGCGAGCTTGGCCTTTCCCTGGGTGTTTCCGCAGAGACAATCAGGCAGACCGAGCTTAAGGCTCTCAAAAAAATCCGAAAAGCCGTAAGCGAAAAAAGGCTCGAGCTTTACACGGCGTAAGTTATAGTAAGATAATTGAGAACTTCCAGATTTTGTGTTAGGATTTTGAGCAGATAACTCTTAATCAAGCAATTTGGGGGCTTCTCATGGGATTTAAATCAAAAAAATCTTACTCTAAGATTTTAATTTCACTATGCTTATCTTTAGTATTAAGTTTATACGGAGGGGGGTGTTCTGCTGATTCGTCTTCAGTTAAAGATGAAAAAAACGAGTCTGAAGCGACAGTAACATCTATAACTCTCAGCTCATCGACATTAAATCTTTCTGTGAATGATACGGCAACTCTTACGGCGACAGTATCTGGGACAAATCTTACAGATGAAAGTAAGGGCGTTACATGGACGAGTAGCCGTTCTGAAATTGTCAAGGTTGAAGACGGCAAACTGACGGCTCTTGCTGCAGGAACTGCACGAATTACTGCTACATCATCTTATAACACGGATGTTTCTGCGTATTGCGATGTAACTGTAGAAGAAAGCACTGTTCAAGAGTCCACAAAAAATGAAATTTCTGTCGGAACAAGTGCCGCTTCATACAATTTTAGTTATACAGGCAACGGAGCTACAATTTATGTTTATTCACAGTCTAGCGGACTTAATTTTTATGGAATAAAAGTTGGCTCTTCTACTTGGCTCGTTTCGGATTTAACGGCACAGACATTATCATCAACGACAGACCTTGTTTCTAACGGAATTACTTTTTCTGCCGTAATTGGAAGCTCATCTGATACAATGACGATTGAATCAAGTTCTGCAACAATTAACGGAACAAAATATACATCAAGATTAAAGACAGGTGGTGGCGGTTCTCAAACCAGTCGCTGTTTAAAGATTTCTATTGATAGTGCGACAGATTTTGTGTTCTATGCAGTATCCAGCAATTCTTCTTCAACTCGAACTATGATTGTTGAAGTCGTAGAAAATAATGCATCTACAGTGACAATAGTTCGCCCAACAGGAATCTCTTTGGATAAAACAACAGCTTCTCTTGAACGCACAGACGACGAGCCAAATCCGACCGTAACTCTAACGGCAACAATCACAAATGCGGAGGAAGTGACTTCGGGCTACGACACAATCACCTGGACTTCTTCTGACACAAGCGTTGCAACTGTTTCCAGTGGCCTTGTAAAAGCCGTAGGAGCAGGAAGCACAACAATCACGGCCAGCACGGTGAACGGAAAAAGCGCGAGTTGTGAAGTGACTGTAACTAGCAGCGTGAGCGCAAAAATTATTTCTCTTACGGATTCACCTGTAGGATATGCCAGTGTTAGCGGAAGTTACAGTACAAGCGGCTCTTCTAAAACAGTAACAACCAGAAGCGAACTTTTATCTGCAATTTCTAGCGGTGGTATAATTATAATTGACGGTATGATTGATATGAGTGAAGGAAAACTCCCAGCCGCAGGCACAACATCAATGACATCAACTACCGCACTCGACAGTTTTGTATCATCAACAGTTTCAGCATATTCTAGCTATTCAGACTGGATAGATAAATATACCGCTGTCTGCACATCAACAACAGAAGATGGAGATTCTGATTCCACTACAAAATCTGCTCTCTATGATGATTTATGGACTTTAAACGCGGCTTATGGTGCTTTAATAAAAATAACTTTAAAATCTGGGACAACCTTAATTGGAAAGGATGAAAATTGTGGAATTCGGGGTGGTTCAATTCAGCTTAGCAATGTTTCAAACATTCAGATTCGCAATCTTACACTGCAGGATGCTGTTGACCCATTCCCACATCACGAAGTAAATTCAAGCGGAAGTTCTGACGGCTACAACGCACAGTGGGATTGCATTACAATTCAAAATACTTGCTCAAATATCTGGATTGACCATTGTACACTTGAAGATACGCTAAAACTTGCATATACGACAAATACTACAAAAGAAAAGTGGCAGATTTACGACGGGCTTTGTGATATGAAAAATTCTTCAACGAATATCTCTATCTCCAACTGTATCTTTAAGAATCATGACAAAACTATGCTCATCGGTTCATCAGATTCTGACGGAGACAATTCTAAACGATTTGTCAGTCTAATCGGAAACTATTTTTATAACTGCGGGCAGCGATTGCCAATGGTTCGTAACACTACAATTCATATTTTGAATAACTATTATAATGCAGACTCAACAGGTCTTTACTCAAATTCTTATGCCGTAGGTTGCAGAAAGAACTGTATCGTCTATGCAGAGAACAACTACTTTGGTAGCGGTATACAGTACAGTTTCAAAGACTCTTATGGCAGTCTTTATTCAAGCGGAAATACAGATTACTCTTCAAAAGGTGTTAATTCAACTGTTACAGGCACGACTTTATTCAGTTCGGCTGTAAATGCATACAGTTACACAGCTGTGACCGCCACAGAAGCAAAAACAAATGCAGAAGGAAATGCAGGTTCAGGGTATTTACTAAAATAATTTTGTCTATTCTTAAATAACGTTTTGTGGTACAATCCAGCACTATCTTATAAGGAAGGTACCATGAAGCGTTTTTTTAAATTCTTATTCACAATTTCGGCTTTAGCTGCAGGACTGGCTTTTTTTTCGTGTGCGCAAGAAAGTGAACCATTTACAGGCATTAAGATTTCTTCAGAAAACTATGGGGATGCCGGAGAAGTTTTTTCTATTACGGCGACTTACTATAACGATGGTGCCGCAGATTCTTCATCATCCGTCACATACAAAATTTCAGAAGATACAACAGGCGGGGCATATTTCGGCACAAGTGGAACCCTCTCTATTACAGAAAAAAGTGGAACTTCGGTCTCACTCACCCTTGGTGAAACAGGAAATGGGTCTAGCGTAAAAATTACGGTAACTTGTAACGAAGAAAGTTCGTCAAAAATAATTTTTACAAGGACAGTAGTTTCAATCTCTGATACGCCGTCTGGTTATGCCGGAGTCGGATTCACATCTTTTTATGATGAAAGCAAAGTTGTCACTGTCTCTACAAAGTCAGATTTGGTAAATTACGCAAAAAAAGGCGGTTACACGATTTATGTTGACGGCATGATTGATATGAGTGAAGGAATGTTGCCGTCAACTGGCGGTGGATCAACTTCAGAACTTGATTCTTTTGTTTCGACACAGACAAACGGAAAATATTCTACCTATTCAGCTTATAACAAGGGAGAGTTAGCCAGTGTATCTGCTAGCAGCAATAAGACAAACTCTCTCAATTCCGCTTATGGAAATGTAATTCGAATTCAAGTTGCTAATAATACTCAGATTATCGGGAAAGGCTCAGAAAGCGGTATAAAGGGTGGGAGCATTATTATCAGTGGAAAATCAAATATCATTTTAAGAAATCTCTTAATTCAAGACGGTTACGATCCATTCCCAAATCACAAGAAAGATGACGGATGGAATGCAGAACAAGATAATATAACAATCAGAAATAGCACAAATATTTGGGTCGATCATTGTACGATTGAAGATACGATGACTCTTGCTACCGCTGCAAATGGTGAAAAATGGCAAACATACGATGGTCTATGTGATATAACAAATACAGGTTCATTTGAAAATTATAGAGTTACTGTATCAAACTGCATTTTCCGAAATCACGATAAAACTATGCTCATTGGCTCAAGCGATTCTGACGGGGCATATAATTCGAAAACAGCAGATGAAAGCCAAGTTCTTCGTTTTGTGACACTTTCAGGAAATTATTTTAAAAACTGCGGACAGCGATTGCCAATGGTAAGAAACACTCTTGTTCATATTTACAACAATCTTTATGAGACATCCGGCTCTCCTTATTCTTCTCAGTCAGCAGTAAATGCAAGAAATGGCTCAATTGTTTATGCTGAGAACAATTATTTTGGAAGCGGATTAAAGTATTCATTTAATGCGGCAAGTTCAAACGATACAACACCAGTTCTTCATGCAAGCGGAAATTCTGGCTCAACGGTTAATTCAACATCGAATATTTCGGCAACAGATTCAACCTTGTTTAGCGATAAGGTTAATGCTTATTCTTATTCAGCAATTTCTGCTTCTAATGCATCATCTTCTGTACCAACTTCTGCTGGAGCGGGCGTAATCACGGTAAAACAATGACAATGGGGAGGCAATATGCACAAGTACAGAATAGAAGGCGGAATTCCGATTAGGGGAACTGTTGCTGCCAGCGGAAATAAAAACGCAGCGCTTCCTTGCATTGCGGCAACACTTTTAAGCGAAGAGCCGGTAATTTTACGAAATATTCCGCAAATAGAAGACACGGGCGTCATGCTTTTGATTTTGCAGGCACTCGGCGCTTCTGTCGAAAAAATCGGTGAGCATGAATGGAAAATCGATGCTTCCATGATTCGCTCTTCTGACATTCCGGCCGAGCTTTCTAAAAAAATCAGGGCTTCAATTTTGTTCGCAGGTCCTCTCGTCGCCAGAACAGGAAAAGCCGTAATGCCGCCTCCAGGAGGAGATGTCATCGGTCGCCGCCGCGTAGACACGCACTTTTTGGCTTTACAGGAGCTAGGGGCGCGCATTTCTGTTGAAGGCCCATTCACATTCACGGCTAATAAACTTGTCGGAGCGGACATTTTTCTTGATGAAACGAGCGTTACGGCGACAGAAAACGCAATTATGGCGGCAGTTTTGGCAGAAGGCCGCACGATTATAAACAATGCCGCTTCTGAGCCTCATGTTCAGGATTTGTGCAATATGCTCGTTTCAATGGGAGCAAAAATCAGCGGAATCGGAAGCAACATATTAACGATTGACGGAGTTAAAAAGCTTCACGGAACAGACTTTGCAATCGGTCCTGATTTTATGGAAATCGGCTCTTACATAGGCTTGGCGGCTGCAACGAAAGGCTCAATCACAATTACGGGCGTAAACCCAAAGGATATGCGCCCGCTTCGAGTTGCCTTCGGCAAGCTGGGAATCCGCTGGACAATCGAGGGAGATGCCCTTACAGTCTCTCTTGGTCAGGAAATGAAGGTAAACACAGACCTTGGTGGAATGATTCCAAAAATCGACGACTCTCCTTGGCCAGGCTTTCCGCCAGATTTAACTTCGATTATGACGGTTGTCGCAACTCAGGTAGAAGGAACAGTCCTTATTTTCGAGAAAATGTTTGAAAGCCGAATGTTCTTCGTTGATAAATTAATCTCAATGGGAGCACGCATTACGCTCTGTGACCCGCACCGAGCCGTAGTCAGTGGTCCTTGTACCCTTCACGGCGACAAGCTCGTTTCTCCGGATGTACGAGCCGGTATGGCGATGGTAATTGCAGCCTTAATCGCTCACGGTGAAAGCGAAATCTCGAATGTCTATCAGGTTGAGCGGGGCTACGAAAACTTAGTCGAAAAGCTGCGCTCTCTTGGGGCAAGAATCGAGCAGGTCGAAATTGAGGATTAGCGGAGAAAGCGAGCGGAAAACAGTCGAAAACTTCGCTTTTCTGTGTTAAAATCTTTATTATGTACCACTTTATCGTAAATGTTCACGGGGGAAGCGGAAAGGCTTTCCTTAAATGGAACAAATTGCGCACTCTTTTACGCGAAAAAAAAGTTGAATTCAAGGTTCATGTTCCTCAGCGGGTTGGACACGCATCAAAAATTGCAAGTGAAATTTCCGCCCTCAACGAGAATGACATCAAAATCATAGTTGTCGGGGGGGACGGAACAATCAACGAGGTTTTAAACGGAATCACTGATTTTTCCCGCGTAAAGCTCGGCCTTATTCCGACTGGAAGCGGAAATGACTTTACTCGCGGACTAAAACTCCCGCGGCACAATCCCAAAAAAGCGCTCGACATTGTCTTGAACTCAAAGGGTGACAAAAAAATTGACCTTGGCCGCTCGACGGTTCTTTCAACGAACGACTCCAGGCTTTTCGGCATTTCCTCAGGCTTCGGTCTTGACGCAATAGTCGGCACCGGAATTAACGAATCCAAAATCAAAAAACTTCTGAATTTTCTTCATCTCGGAAAGCTGAGCTATGCTCTCCTTACGATTCAGACCTTGTTCACAATGAAAACTTATTCCGTTTCCCTAAAATTTGATGATGACGAGCCTATAACCTTCAATAAGCTGATTTTTCTTGCGGCGATGAATTTTAAGGCAGAAGGCGGCGGAGTTCCGATGTGCCCGAAAGCCCGAGGGGACGACGGCGAGCTTTCTATTTGTCTTGCGGCCGGAGTTCCGAAAATCCTCACATTCTTTAAGTTTCCTCTTTTGTGTCTTGGTCTTCACGGAAACTCAAAGGGCTTTTACTTAAGGAATTGCAAAACCCTGACCATTCAGTCAGATTCAAAAAGTATTTTGCACACAGACGGAGAATTGGTTGGGAATGTTGACAGCGTAAAATTCGAGGTTCTGCCGCAAAAACTAACGATTTTGGTGTAAAAGCCAAAAATCAGAATCATTTTTATCGACACAAAGACGATAAATCTGTATAATTTTTTTCATTCCGGGGTGCTCTACAGCCGTAGAGCTGAGATTATACCCGCAGAGTTTCGTATGAAGCTCCAACCTGATCCGGATAATACCGGCGGAGGAAGAGAATGAAAAAGTCTCTCTTTGTAATCACATCTATTTTTTTATCATCAACCCTATTCTTTGGCTGCCACAAAACGGCAAAATCTGAAAATTCCGACTCAAAAGAAGTCACGATTTACACCTACGACAGTTTTGTTTCTGAATGGGGGCCAGGCTCAAAAATTGCAGAAAAATTCGAGCAGAAAACTGGAATCAAGGCAAATTTCGTTGACTGCGGAGACGGAGTTCAGCTTTTAAGCCGTGCGATTCTCGAAAAAGACAATGTTCAGGCAGATGTCATTTTGGGTCTCGACAACAACACTGCCCCAAAAGCAATTTCTTCTGAAATTTTGTCTGCTTATAAGCCAAAGGACGCCGACATTCTCATTCCAAATTCTTTGTATTCTCAAATGGTAGATGAAAAGCTCATCACTCCTTATGACTACAGCCATTTCGCGCTCATTTTTGACACACGCTCAAACCTTCCTGAGCCAAAAAGTCTTTCAGATTTAACAAATCCTGTTTACAAAAACAAAATCATCATTATGGATCCCCGAACAAGCACTCCTGGACTGGGTTTTGTCGCCTGGACTCGCGCAATTTTTAACGATGACGACTCTTTCACAAAATTCTGGACTGAGTTAAAGCCTAATCTTCTTACAATGGCACCTGGCTGGAGCAGCGGTTACGGTCTTTTTACAGCGGGCGAGGCTCCAATCGTCACAAGCTATTCAACAAGCCCGGCTGCTAATCTTGAATACGACAAAATTGACTACTACAAGGCCCTCGTTTTTGAAGAAGGCCACTATATTCAAGTAGAAGGTGCTGCAATTCTTAAAAACGCTCCTCACAGAAAGGCTGCGGAAGAATTTATGGATTTCCTTGTTTCAGAAGACGCTCAAAACGAGCTTCCTCTCACACAGTGGATGTATCCTGCAAATGTCGGCGTAACTCTTCCAGACTGCTACGAAAAAGCCGCTACAAAGCCGGCAAAAACCGTCACCACGGACATTGACAAGCTAGACCAAGTTGTCGAAAAAGTCATTTCTATTTTGAACTAATGCAAAATATCCTTTATATCAGTGCTTTCACCGTTTTGCAGGCCTTGCTCTCTACGGGGATTGCGCTGGTTTTCGGTGTAGCTGGTGCCTTTTTTACGGCGAACCGCTCTTTTTTCGGCAAAAAATTCCTTCTTTCTCTTTCTTCCCTTCCTTTTTGTATTCCGTCGCTCTTAATTGCACTCGGTTTTGTCTCGTTTTTCGGGCTTTCTGGAACACTAAATTCTTTTCTAAAATCTGTTTTTTCTTTTTCAGAGCCGCCCCTCAGATTTTTATACAGCTTTTTAGGAATCATAATAGCCCAAGGCTTCTACAATTTTCCTTTGGTAATGGCAAGCGTTCACGATGTCTGGACGACACTTCCCACAGAACAGCAGGATGCGGCCCGTCTTCTTGGTGCCGGCGAAGTAAGAATCTTCCGCACAGTGACGATTTTCGAGCTTTTGCCGGCTCTCGCTTCCTCGTGCATGCTCGTTTTTTTGTACTGTTTTTTTAGCTTTATGATAATCCTTCTTTTTGGTGGTGTCGGAACATCTACTCTTGAAGTCGAGATTTACAAGGCCGCCAGAGCCTCACTGGATTTTGCCCAGACCTTTAAGCTTGCCCTTTGTGAAACAGCGCTTGCTTGCCTTTTCGTTGCGCTTTACTCAAAACTAGAGCAAAAATCTTCACAGAACAGAGGAATTTCTTTTTATAAAAGAATTCCAGATACTAAAATCCGCTCATTTTCCGAAAAAATTCTGGCATTTTTTGTTTTTGCCTTCATCCTTTTGTTTTTCATTGCCCCGATTTTCTCGATTTTTTACAACGGACTTTCTTCGAGCCGAGAGCTTTTCACATTTTCGACATTTTTGCATGTATTTAAGATGAAGGGCTTTTTTCCCTCACTAAGGACAACCCTTCTCATCGCTTTTGCAAGCTCCCTTCTTTCTGTTTTCGTAGCTTTCGTTTATTCTGCCTTTTTGCGCTCATTCGATTCACGCGGTAAAAATCTGCTCTTAAAGGTTCTGCCACTTCTTCCAATGTGCGTTTCAAGCGTCGTAACAGGCGTAATCATAATTTACTTTGTCAGAAAGGGAAATGTCTTTCATCTGATTTTAGCACAAGTTTTTTTGAACTGGGCTCTCGCTTTTAGACAGATTTACGCATCTCTTTCAAAGCTTCCCGAAGAAACAATCGAATCTGCCAGGCTTTTAAGCGCAAATCCCTTAAATCTCGTGTTCAGGATTTACCTTCCGTCAAGCGTCCGCTCACTTTTAAGTGCCTTCGGATTTTGCTTTGCCGTAAGCGCCGGAGACACAACCTTACCTTTGGTTCTTGCGCTCCCCAAATTCACGACACTCTCGCTTTTTACATACAGGCTCGCCGGTTCCTACAGATTCCACGAAGCCTGTGCCTCCGGAATGATTTTGGGTCTTCTGTGCGCGATAGTTTTTGCAATCGGAAATAAAATGAAAGTCAGGAAAGCGAAGGGGGAAATTTATGGCTTATTTTAGCGCACAAAATTTAAATCTTGATTGGGAAAATTTTCATCTAGAAGTTTCTTTTTCTCTTGAAAAGGGAACCATGACTTCAATCGTAGGGCCAAGTGGCAGCGGAAAATCTACAATTCTGCGCCTTATTGCAGGCCTTGAAAAATCCACGAAAAGCGAAAAGACGAAAATTATTCTTGACGAAAAAGACATTACCAATGAAAAGCCCGCCAAGCGGGGAATCGGAATGGTTTTTCAAAAGCCAGCCCTTTTCACCCACATGAGGGTTGATGACAATGTTGCGTACGGACTTGTATCAAAGGGAATGAGCAAAAAGGAAGGGCGAAAAACGGCTCAGGAATTCCTAAAAAAATTCAATCTCGAAGGCTTTGGAGAAAGGGCAAGCGAAAATCTTTCGGGAGGTGAGGCCCAAAGGGTCAGTCTTGCACGCACTTTAATTGTGAAGCCAGATTTAATTCTCTTCGATGAGCCTCTTTCGGCTCTTGATGCACCTCTGCGAAAAAAACTCGCGCTGGAAATCCGCTCGCTCCAAAAAGAATTCGGCTTTACGGGAATTATGGTCACTCACGACATAAGCGAAGCAAAAGCTGTAAGCGACAGAATAATCCTTATAAAAGGCGGCTCGCTCGTCTGGCAGGGAAATGCCGAAGACTTCCAGGAACAGATGATTGAACAATAAGAGACATATAATGCACCGGGCTTTTTCTTGTTTTCAACCTTCTTTTTTTTCAGTATAATCTTCACTATGATTTTGCACAAATATACTTTCACGAGAATTTCTTTTTTACTTTGCGCTGCCCTGCTTTTAATGTTTTTTTCTTCCTGTAACAAAAGTTTGGGTTACAGCGTGCTTCTTTGGTCTAACGCGGAGCACGAAATTGCAGACGGTACGATTTTAAAAGTTCATATCAAATCAAATATCTCTCAGGTCTATGTCGTTTCTCTTCCAAATTCAAAAGAAAATTTTGAAATTCCTCTCTGGCAGGCGACTAGTCCAGAAAGCAAATCAAAGGCTTTAAAACAGCAAAAACGCTTTTCTGACTTTGAGCACACTTACGCTTCTGTAAAGCTCGACGGACTTCCAATCCGCTCAGACGCAGTGAACACTTCAAAGCAGGTTTACCGCCTTCGCGAAGGAGAAATCATCCGCTGCCTTTACAGGGGAAGCGGAGCTGCTGTTACTAACGGAAAGGGCAATATGGAAGGCGAATGGCTCCGTGTCCTTACATCGACAGGGACTTTTGGCTGGTGTTTTTCTCACAATTTGCAGCTTTTCCAGAACGAAGGCTTTGAAGTCACAAACTCAAAAAATGAGTCGTCTGTCAAGCTAGACGAATTAAAAGGACCTTCAAACACAGACGCGACAATTATCAAAAATCTTATCGCAAAAAAATGGTATCCCGAAAGCTTCCAGAATATGATAAAAGTCGGAAGAATCGACACAAAAAAAATGAATTCAGCTTTAGGCTTCAGCTTTGGCCTTGAAGAAAATGAAAACCCTGACATTTTTGCAGGAACTGCCGTCTTGAACACAGAAAACGCAAAAGGAAGCTGGACTTACACAGAAATCAAAAAAACAGCCGAAAAAGAGTATGAATTTAAAGGCTCAAATCTAAAAATGTCAATTCGAGGCGCTTCATCAGATATGATGATTCTTCAATATATGGAAAAGGGCCGCACAAAGCAGGAAACCTTAATCGCCTTAAATCAGGATATCGATGAGCTTGTGGAAAATGAAAAGGCACGCCGGCTTTCAGAACTAAAACGGCTTTCAAGCTCATCACAGGTCTATAAAAGCTCAAATTACGGAACCCTTAAATTCACCGGCGACAACACGCTTCGCTGGAGCAACTACAAGCTTTTGGTTCCGGGCATTATTTCAAAGAATGCAAAGGAAAATGTCACTCTTTCTCTCGATTATTTCATCACATCTTCGCTAAAATCTTCTTACGACGGAGTTCTTACAATGCATTTTGCAGGTATGGAGGACGAAGTAAATTTCCTTTACAAGCTCACGGATACAGGTCTTCGCCTTGAAGATGCGACAACCTCCCCAATCAAAGACGGAGTTTTAACGGCACGCAGCTCAAGCCCGATGATTCTCTTCTTCGAAAAAAATTAGCCAGTCGATTTTTCTTGCCGATTTGTACCTTTTTTCACTATATTTTGTTTTAAGGATAAACGGAGAAAAAAATTGAATATTGACAAACTTGCGGCGGAAAATGTTTCGGAAGTGGTTTCGGAACTTCCAAAAGCCATAAATCAGGAGCTGATGAGCAATCCTGACAATTTTTACAAAATGGCGTTCGAATTTCAGCAGATAATGATGATTTATGAGAGCGCAATCAAGCAAATCGAAACGAAACTCGACATTTTAAACAAAGAAAACAAGGTTTCAGGCAGACGAAACCCAATCGAAACTGTAAAATCCAGAATCAAATCTCCTCAGAGCATAGCGAGCAAACTCGAAAAAAAGAAATTGCCCGTATCCTTTGACTCAATGATAGATAATCTCCACGACATTGCGGGAGTTCGCGTAATCTGTCCCTACATTTCAGACATTTACACAGTCCGTGACATACTTTTAAAACAGCCGGACATCACCCTGCTTGAAGAAAAGGACTATATCAAAGCTCCGAAGGAATCTGGCTACCGAAGCCTTCACCTCGTAATCGAAATCCCGGTTTACCTTTCTGAAAGCACCCACAATGTAAAGGTCGAAATTCAGCTTCGCACAATTGCGATGGACTTTTGGGCAAGCCTTGAACACGAGCTTCACTACAAGACGAACACGAAGGTACCAGAAAGCGTACGCCGAGAGCTTTTCCGTGTTGCCGAGACAATCGCCATGACCGACCGCGAAATGGAAGAAATAGCGATTGAGCTGCAAAATTTAGATTGACCATCCTTTTTCTCGAATCAGCCTTCCGTCAATGGAATAAAGGGCAAATTTTAAGCTTCCGTCAGATTCAGTTTCAAGGATTCCGCAGGTCTTTCCGTCATCGCACTTTGGAAGTGAAATTGAGCCCGGATTAAAATAAAAGATTCCGTTTTCTTCTTCCATTACCGTAATATGAGTGTGGCCAGAAATCACGACAGAGCCTTTTGGAAGCCAGGAAGAAAGCTCCTCGCGGCTATACAAATGCCCGTGATGAACGAAAATTTTTTTCATTCCGTTTTTTACGGGAAGGGCAATCGTAGTATAAGCGTTAAGACAGGGAAAACTGAGCATCATCTGGTCAACCTCGCTGTCACAATTTCCCCGCACACAGATGATTTTCTCCTTTCGCTCATTTAAAAGCCCGGCCGTTTCTTTTGTACTCCAACCCTCAGGAAGGGGATTCCTTGGCCCGTGGTTCAAAAAATCTCCGCAAACAATAATCGCGTCACAGTCTTTTTCAAAGGATGAAAGTGCCGTTTTCAGGCATCCACTGCTTCCGTGAATATCAGAAAGAATCAAAAATTTCATAAATACCCCAATCTGTCATTTTACAATTTACCGTTTTTATCATATATTTAATAGTCTTTTGGAGAAATAAATGAAATCAATAATTCTTTTGGGAATCAAGCACTGCGGAAAATCTACTCAGGGGAAAATGCTTGCCAAGCATTTTAACTGCCCTTTTTTTGATACCGATGACGAAATCACCCAGGCAGAAGGAAAATCTCCACGAGAAATCTACACCGAAGGTGGCAAAGAAGCGTTTTTAGAAGCCGAAAAAAAAGCCTGCGAGTCTCTTGCAGAAAAACTTCAGAACTTTGCCGTTATTGCAACTGGTGGCGGAATTTGCAACAATCAAGCGGCCCTCGACGCCCTTCACAAGTTCGGAACCTTTGTTTTTTTAAATGCGGATGAAAAAACTGCCGCAAACAGAATCGTATGGGAAATAAAATACGACTCTGACGGCAAGATGAAAAACCTTCCTGCATATATTGCGAATAAAGACCCAAAAAATATTCAGGATGTCCGCACGATTTTTCACAGTTTTTACGAGGAAAGGCAAAAAATCTATAAAAATCTGTGCGACATTGAAGTAAAGCTGGAGCACAGTGCGTCAAAGCAGCAGAACCTCGAAAAAATCATTCAGAAACTTGAAAGCTTCTGAGAGCTATCTTAAAACGCTGCCTCGTATTCTTTTTACGAATTTTGCCTGACTTATCGAAAGGATTTTCTCGTCGTGCTCTGGAAGAACTTCGATTAAGACAGTCGCATCATTCGCGGTTTTTGTGACCGAAAGCGGAAGGCCAACAATAATACGGTCCTCAAAATGAAGCTCAACGAGGCTGTTGTTTGAAATTGAGCCTTCGACAATGTGGAGTTTTCCGGAAAAATCCATTCCGCCTGCTTCAATTCGCTCGTATTTTACGCTGTCCGCACGAAGCTGTGCCGGCGACAAAATGATTTTGTGCTGAATTCGCTGTAAAAGCCCTTCTTTTTTTTCCTGCGGAAGGTTGAGTTTTTCAAGTTCAGAGCGCATTTTTTCAAAATGAGCCGCCCGCTGTGAATCCGAAGTCGTTTTTGCTTCCTCGCTTTGCTCAAATCTTCCTGATTTTTGAGGAATGACAAATTGCGGGAAGCCAATGCTCTCGTAGCCTTTTTCTGAGCTCTTAATCTTTCCGATAAAATCAAGCCCGCTTTTCTGGATAATGCTTGCAGCCTGCTCGTCACTTTCAACCGACAGAAGATAGATTCCTGGAGCCAAAATTTTTGAGATAAAAGGAGAAATTGCCGGATTTTTTTCGGTTATCGTAGCATTTTCTGAATTCACCTGCAAAACATAACCCTTGTAAATTGTCGCTGACGAATAAGATTTGCTCCAGTCTTCGATTGAAATCTCAAGATTCTGAGGAATCTCGTAAGGAGAATACTTTTTTAAAAGCGAGAAGATTTTATTTGCAGACAAGCCCGCGTCAAAGCCGCGCATAACCGACTTTCTGTTGATTTCAAAAACAACAGCCGTATCAAAGGTCTTAAGCTCCATAAAATCCATAACTGGAATCAGTTCTTCAAGAGATAAGCCCCTCATAAGCGTTACATTAAAGGCCGCATCCACGCTAAGACATTTTTTGTTTTCTTCAAAATATGACTGGTCTTCAAAAATAGGACCCGAAACAAAAATATCCTCACCGTGAACATCAATTCCCTTTTTAGAAAAAATACCAAAAAGAGCGGCCGGCTCAATGAGACTGTCCAAAACCGATGACAAATCAGAATCCTTTTCGGAAATTTGAGTTTCTGATTCACGGGCACGATTTAAAATCTGGGAAAACCTTGATGTTGAGCCAAAATTATTCTGACTGAAGCCTTCGTTCTGGTCCTCTGAAATAAGATAAGCGAGCCGCAAAATTATGCTTTTTGAAAAACCTTCCCGCGGAATTGAAGTCGCCACATCTAAAAGCAATTTAGCCCGTTTTAAAAGCAAGTTCCTGGAAAAGTGCCCTTGACTAGCAACGCAAAGATAAGCGCACTGAATTTTTTCATCAAGGGAAGCAAAGGCAAGCAATTTTGACTTGTCAAGTTCATAACCAAGCGAAGTTTCCCTTAGCAAGGACAGATTTATAAAAGCCTTCGTAAGATTAAAAAGAAGCTCTCTTTTTCCAGGAAAAAGCCCTGCAAGCTCATTTTCAGTGCGTTTTTTAAAGCTTCCGTCAGACTTGCAGATGTCAGGATTTTTGTTTATGTACGAAATAAATGCCGCAAGCAATAGAGGCGTCAGGCCAGACGGCGTTTCATAAGAAAGACGCGCATATTCAGGATATTCGAGCAAAACGGACTGCTTCGTGTAGGGTTCTAAATCTTCTTCAAGATGAGGATTTAAGAAAACTACGGTTTTTCCTGTTGTTTTGTCGCTTTTTCGATACAGAATCAGCCGCTCTTCAAGATTTAAAAGACGCTCATAAAGATTTGCAAAAGTAAAAGCGGGTGAAAAAAAAGAAAAAAGCTTTTCCTGAGTCGCATTCGAAATATATTTTACAGCCGTAATAATTCTCAAATCTGTTTCGCTCAAAAGAGAGACGAGTATCTTTCGGTTTTCTTCTCGGCGGATAAAAGCACCAAGCTCTTCAATGAGTTTTTGCTTGTTGAAGGGAGTTTTTATTTCCCCAAGATACATTCTGATAATCTCAAAAAAATGATTATCGGGCAAAAGGGCAATACTTTCTCGCCAGTCTATAATTCTCTGAACTTTTGGATCTGTCTGCATTGAAATCTCCTAATCCTTAGCGAAAAAATTATTGGCTTATCTGCCGTTTTAAAAGCCTTGCATCGGCATTTGACATATCAAGGCTAAGGCTGTAGTCAAGCGAAGTTCTGGCGGACTCAAAATCCCCAAAATCTGCCTGAATTTTTGCGGCCCTGTAAAGCAGTTTGGATTTTGTCTGTGGAGAGCGGGACTTTCCGGCAGCAAGAGAATACAAGGCAAGAGCCTTTTTTCGCTCCCCTGTGCTTGAATAAATCATCGCAAGATTCGCAGTGCTAGAAGGAGAAGCGAGAGGAGAAACAGAAGTAAGATTTCCAGTCACATTCGCTTTTTTTACGCCGCCTGTTTCAAAGACGACATATTCATACAATCGCTTTGCCGCCGAAATATTTTTGTCCAGCAATGAAAAATAAGCTGAAAATTCAACCTCCCATATTTCCATTCGCTCAGTTTTGTCAGCCGCCCTGTCACCAAAGGCAAGGCGCGCGACGCTTTCTGGAATTACCGGTAATTTTTCTGTTTTACTGCCGCCAAAAATATCAGTTTTGACATTTTCTTTTGTTCCTGCCTCTGACTGCTGTCTTCTGTAGTTTAAATCAAATTTTGAGTCGATATAGCTCGTAAAAAGCTGCCGTCCTTCGTCAATCAGACCGTAAGCCAAAAATTTCTGAACCGCAAACTGAACCAAATGAGATGGATAAAGATTCGTTCCAAGCTGATTCTGCTCAAGCTCTGAGTAGATAGCCGAAGTTTTTTGATTAAGGTTTAGCCCTGGATTATTTTTCAGATACAAAGAAAGCCGCTCGACAATCAAATCATCATCGTGCTTGATATTTGCCTTACTTTCCCGTTCCAAAGTCTCGTTCATCCTAAAAAGAGCGTCCTCGATTGTGAATTTTGGCCGCTCGTCGTACTCACGCATTTTTGCTGTTCTGAGAGAAGTTTTTCGAAGTGCCTTTTCAAGAGCCGACATCTGAAGTGGCTGAGAGTCCTTCCAGGAAAGTTTTCCGTAAGAAATTAAAGCCGGAATGTAATCAGGCTCAGAAATCAAGGCCTCAATCAGATATTCATAAGAAGAGCGATAATTTTCGTGCCTGTATTCATAAAGAGAAGAATTTACGAGAATTGAAGGGGAAATCTTTGTTCCGTTTTTTTCTGCAAAACTGATGTAAGAAGTCCTGGCTTTTTGTGCGTTTTCTTCGTCACTGAGCAACATATAGGCATCGGAAGCCAGAAGAGCCGCGCCGGACTGCAGCATTGGGGAAGTTACATATTCAAGATTTTTTACCGCAACATCAAAATTAGACGAGTCATACTGAACATAAGCCCAGAAAAGTGCGTCCTGAGAGTCTTCAAAATCAAAGCTTTGCTGCAAAGAAGAAGCGAATGAGTAGTCGCCCCGTAAAAGATAGATAATCGCACAGTTTCTGAGCCAGCGGCTGTCATTCGTACCAACATAGGTGTCGTAATAGCTAGATGAAATTTCCTGACTAAAAAGCGGGCTAGAAATGTCTGAAAGATTTTGGTCATTTGACGCCAACAACTGTTTCATAATCGCTTCGGAGCGAATCGAGCCGTATTTTGTTCCTTCAAGCTTTTTTGTGACGACAATAGCGTCGTTAAGGCGGTTTCGCCGAAGCAGAAAATTTCCGTAAACTGCAGAAAGCTCCTCGTTGTCAGGAAGCTTTTTTAATGCCTTTACAAGCACATTTTCGGCTTTTTTTTCTTCGCCCAGAGTCATATAACGGCGATAAAGTCCAAGCCGCGCAAAGGAACTGAACGCTTTTTTTTCTGATTTTTTCAGAAGGCGCATTGCCTCGGAAGCGTCCCCGTTTTTTATGAAAATATCAACGCTTTCCATTGCGCTCAAAAAAGAAGAGTCATCGTCCTTTGAGCAGGAAACAAAAAGAAGTGCGAGAAGAAGCGCAATAAAAGAAAAAAACATTTTTTTTGAAAAAAGAACCTTCATTTTTTACTCCGAATCCAATCAATCGAGGTTCTATTTTATCATATTTTTTAGCTGTCATAAAGTATTTAGCCTGAAATTCCAGTTTTCTAAATCAACCATAATCTGAAAAAATTTTGTGGCGAATCAAATTGTACCAAGTCATTCATTAAAGGAAACCTCTAAAAATTGCAATTTTTAGAGGTAACTTTGAAAGTGCGATGTTTTAATTCCTGCTATTACCAGGAATTAAAACTCGTCGGGTTCTCTAAAAAATCACCAAAGGTGAGTTTTTAGAGATACCCTAAACATTCTTGAAGGACTTTTCAATTTTTACTTTCATGCCATCCAGTTGAACAATCCTGCAATGCTTCGTAATAAGTTTCTTTTGTATTTTCAATCAGCATTTCAAGACTGATATATTTTCCAACAATAAAGCCTGCTCGGTAATATAAAAGCAAAGTCAAAAGACGGCTCATTCTTCCATTGCCGTCTTCAAATATGTTGTCGTTAGATTTATATTTTCCGCTTCGAGTCCATACGGGCTTTTAAATCATTATGTTTAAAATAAAAAAATCTCCTGCGCTTACAGGAGATTTTTCTTTAGCTGGGGTAGGACTCGGCTTCCAGTCTCAAACCTCCTGTTTGTTCCTTCCAGCCGCCTTCGTTCGCTGTCGGGCGCGTCCTTGCGCCCTCTTCCTCCCTTTGGTCGGCGCTCACTTCGGTTCGAGTCCTCGCTGTCTTTTCAGAAGATTAGATTTAAAACAAAAAAATCCACTCGCTTTGAGTGGATTAACTTTAGCGGGGGCAGGACTCGAACCTACGGCCTCCGGGTTATGAGAAGGTCAAAATAGTCTCCGCTAGTATCACACCCCTTCAGAATGTTGCATTTTTCGCATTATACACCAACTCTTTCCCAAAAACAACACAGATTGCAACAGTAAATTTCAGTTAAAAATTGCGTTTTGTTTAAAGTTTTTGGTTAGAATTTCGACCTTCAGAGTTTTAACCCGTAGGCCGAAATTTACGCTATTTTTACAGTTTTAGATGAGGCCTCAGGGCTGTTGTCCCGGAGATTTTTATACTGAGTATATAAAACTTTACTAGACTTTTACCTTTTTTATATCTGTCTTATAAGCTTTTGCGTTTCCTTGTTTATTCGGTATCAAATAACCCGAACTTACGAGGACATCAAGTATTTTGGTTCTGAAATATGTAGAATCTGATATTCCAAGATAATTTGCTATTTCACTTGCTTTTCGAGGTGCATTACAGCAAAAGGCAAGGATTTTTTCATCATGCTCGGAAACTGGAGGCGCTGGCAAAACATCAATTGCTGGAATGCTGTCATTCTTAATACCTAAAGAATAGGTTAAATCTGGAAGAACGAGTGTAAAATGATCTGATGATGAGAAAATATATGGTTTATGATTTTCGTCTGCATCTGCATAATCTGAAACAATTTTATCGAATCCGGTTCCGGCAGCTTCCATTACATTGCATTTTACAAAAACTTTACAAATTAATTCATTTCGGCGCATTGAAATAATATTGGAAAGATCATAAGTCTTTGATATTTTTTCTCCCTGATAAAAACTTCCTGGGGAAGAAATTTCCATTCTGTCTTTAAACATATCAATCTGAATCTGTGTCCCCTCAAGAAAATAATCCCTATGAGCCAGGGCATTGATTACTCCTTCAAAAAGTGCACGCTCTGGATATGCATCTAAATCGATTCTTGAATCTGGAAGTTTTACCATTGCATGATTCATACGTAGGTTTACAAATTCCATTATAAAATTTATAGAATCAATAAGATTTCCGCTAAATCTGTTAATTGTTATAATTCTTTCACTACCTTTAGTAAAACCTGCGAAAAGAGAACATTGAATTTGAGTTCTTTCTCCAGAATAATCATCAGAAAAAAGAACAGCACCATTCTTTAATATTTTTTCATTTGTAAAGAATCCCATTGACTGCAATGCTTTGTCAGTTAATTCTTTGCCAGAATTATGTTCACTGTAAAATGAAAGCAACTTTGTAAAGTTTTCCCGCTTATATTCATAACCAGAATCAAGTACATCAAACTGTGTATTGTGGCTTTTTATACTCATTGCGATTATTTCTTCGTAAGTTGCACCATTTGTGAACCCCTCACGACGCATATAAATAGAAGGAACATTCTTAAATTTCAGGATTATCGGTTTTATTGGAGATTCAGAAACATCTATTTTGATTATAAAAAGTTCTTTATCATGAATCTGATAGCTTATAAATGAAAGTTTGTATATTGGCCGAGGAAATATGTGTTCATTAATCTGATTATTAAAGAAATTGCGTTCATTATCAGCTTCTTTGCGCGTGAAGCCTATAAGTTTATTTGATTTATCTTCAACTCCAATAAAAAAAGAACCACCTTCTGCATTTGAAAAGCCAGCTATGGTTTTAAGCCATCCTTCTGTATCCTCTCGGTTCAAGCGAGATTTACATTCAATATTTACACTTTCCATTGCTGAGATTTTTATAATATCATCGAGAAGCATGACACCAATCCTCCTGGTAGGTTCAAAGTGTTTGAAGTAGACTTTGAACTTACTTCAAAGTCTACTTCAAAGTCACTTCAAAGTCAACTTCAAAGACAGTGAAGTAATTTCATGTTATTCTACTACCATGACCTTCAAATCAATCGTCTCTCCGGAAAGCCTTCATCCACAGCCAGAAGCCTTCAAGGATGCTGAAATTGCTGAAGAAAGCCCTGCCGCCGTCCTCGGAAAAACTACTCTACTTGAGTTTTCGATGATTAGGTTGACGCCCCTCCAAAATTTGACGGTCGTTATACCTAAGCTTTTTGTATTATTATATATTGTTTCAAATAATTTTTCTTGGAGCCTATTAAAAACTAGTAAAAAAAGATTCTTTTTTATAAAATTTTATATTTTTTGTTAATCTTTTACATAATTTAAGTATAAATGGATGATACTATGAAAAGATATGAAGTTCAGAAAGATACAGTTGATATGTTCTTGAAGGCCTATTATACTTGGCGTAATGAGCCTGGAGATGACGAACTTGGTGAGCCCTTTGAGAATAAAGAGCTTTTTGATAAACTTAGCAAAATTTTTTCTGTAAAAGTAAAATATACTAAAGGCGGCGCTTTTATAGAATATCCAAACGCTTATGTTAAGTTTCTTAAAATGGACTATTACGATAGAAAGACTTCTTTCAAATATAAGTTTCGTCAGTGGGTATATGATAAAGGTATTTTTAAGAGTGGACAGTATCTTTTTAAGATTCTTGATTTTACAAATTACCCAAAGATGTATCAGAAAATGTGCATTAAGTTTCAGCAAATTGGTCTTCTTGAAGAAGATTACAATTTTATATTTAATAAGGCTAAAGAAAAAAATAATTGGGTTTCAAGCTATCAATATAATCTTGAAACCCTCTATAGAACTATTCTTGGTAGAAATGATATTTTTACTGAAAATACAACAGTATGGTTTTACATTAAAAATATCATAAAATATATTTTCACCGCTTAGGTTGACGACCCTCCAAAATTTGACGGTCGTTATACGAACATATTAAAACTAAAAAAGCAGCTTAAAATTGTTCTTTATATTTCTTAATAAAAGAGAAAAATTCTTGCTTAGCAAAGGTATATTGATCTTGATACGGCCAATATACCTTTTTTTTATCTAAGTCTTTTATGATATTATTACAATCAGATAAAATCGCTTTTATAGACGCTACCGTATAAAGGCCCAATTTTTCATTTTTACGTTTTTTATAGTCCTGAATAGTTCTATTAAGACAATCAGATGTATTTTTAAAAGTATTTTTATTTTCGAGATAAGTAGCCTGATAAAGCTCATTTAATATGAGCTCAAGTGTTAAGAGAGCCTTAGAATTAAATTCAATTTTTTTCTTTTTATTAAAAATCATATTATACACCTTACATTATATAATATATAAAAAGTATATAGAAAATATAAAATTATAAAAAATACTCACTAGCTATATCACACTCATCTTCAAACCAAAATAGAGTTATGGTTGACGACCCTCCAAAATTTGACGGTCGTTATACTAACGCCAACAAGAGAACTATTTAGCTGCTAAAATAATAACCTTTCTTTAATTTACACTAAAAATAATATATTTACATATTATAACTATGAAGGAGGCCAGCTATGGATTTAGAAAAGATTAATGAAGAATATATTTTTCAATATTTGCCAGAAAATTATTCTATTCTTATGGTTTCGCCAAAAGATACTGTTACTATTAGTTGTTTTCCAATGCTTTCTATAAAAGAGGGACTTACTATCGCAAAAAAATATAATAGTAGGTTAGATTATGATAGTAATAATCCTAACGCAAAAAATGTTAGAGACTATTTAAAATCAATTATATAATAATTGGTGTGGTTGACGACCCTCCAAAATTTGACGGTCGTTATACGTTAACAGGAATAGTACCAGAAAAAATTAGGTGGGAACTAAAAAATATAAAACGTTGGAAGAATGGCGAAATAATAGTTTTAGATTCTAAAACAAATAATCAAATAGATTATAAATCTAAGCCTGGGTATGTTTAATTATAATCAAAAAATCTAATTTCTTCGCCGCCATTAGATAGAAAATATGCTTTTAAAATATTATATTCTTCTTTAGTCATAAAAGAAGCACTAGCTCCAATATATAATCCACCATCGCTACCCCTTAAAAGAGCAGCTTTTCTTAGGCCAGTTAATATATCATAACTACCCTTAAAATTAGGATCATTTTTAGCAGCGTTAGAAGAAATAATTACAAAGTCTTTAGTCATTCTAAACTTTGAACAAAAATCATTTATATTCAAATGACAATTTGGTTTCTTAAAAAAATTAAAAATATTCATAGTTATCTCCTACTATTAGGGTTGACGACCCTCCAAAATTTGACGGTCGTTATACAAATAATGTAGAAGTGAAGAAAAAAGATACTTTTAAGTATAATATAGAAGGCTTAAAGAAGAAATCACAGGCTTTCTTGAATACGCTTGTTTAGGCTTTCTACTATAGGCGCTTCATCTTTATATTCTTCATCTTGCTGAGTGTAAATTGACCTAATTAAAATATTTCTTTCTTTACCAATTTTTACTGCTTCATCAAATGAAACTTTTTCAAGAGTTGGAAAGCCTCTTTTAAGAATATTAAACTTTTCATCATTCTTTTCCAAAAAGAGCTCGCCATTATCTAATTTATCATATATAACAAAATATTCCATAACTAGCCTCCTTCAGGTTGACGACCCTCCAAAATTTGACGGTCGTTATACCCAAATGTCACAGCTGCAAGCAAGCTCATACGAAGATTTATCAAGCCATTTAATACTTTCAAGTAATTCATCATGCTGGTCGCTTAAATTTTTCCAATGGATAATTCGTTCATGATGTGAAACTCTATTTCTTAGTACACGGATTCTATCAAATCTTGTCTGCAAATATTTGATATTTCTTTGAGCCGCAGGAACGCCTCTAAAACTGAGAATACCTTGGGGTAAGAAACGATGTCCAAAAACCAAATGTTAACTCAGAAATAATTCTGTCATGAGTAACTGGCTTTCCTTTTTTCTGAATCTTATGCTTTGCATCATTAATATTCTTCATTGATGTAGAATCAAGTGTCAGAATGTCATACCAGTTATCTGCTCCTGCTACTGCACACAAAATTTTAATTATATCTTTTACCTCTGGTCATTATTCAATATGTTCCACATATCATCATAAGGACTCAGATATTTCCACTGTAAAAATTCAAAGTCATCTTTATTAAGATTTTCTATCAGTTCTGTTCTGATTCCTTTTTCATCATGGATGAACACATACTTGCATATTTTATTTTTTTCCGGGAAATCAAGTATATCATCGTCTGGATAGTAAACAGCCCAATTAAGAAAACCTGCTTTATTAAGAGAAGGTAAATGCAATTTTTTGGCAACATGCCTCTTGTTTATTCTAGGCTTATACCCCAGTCTGTGCAAAATGAAAGCTTCAAAGGTATCTAAATCCTGTTCTTTATAGACACCCTTGAAAAACGGCTTTCTGTTATTTTGATTTCGAGCCTCATAATGATATACTTTGCCGCCTTTTACCCATAAAAAATGTTTTGCGCCATTATTCCACTTCTTGGGCAAATAAATAATCTTCACATTTTTCGGGTCTTTTATCCATGCTTTTAGAGCTTCTACCAAACAATTGCTATAGTTCATTTCCATCCGCCATTTTTGTAGATTACCATAAGTTCATTAAATTTTTCCTCGATAAAGTCGGTATAAGTTTTCATGAACCATGGTAATTTATAAGATCTCACTTTTTTGAATTCTTTATTTAACTTATTTAATAAATTTTTTTCATAATCTATATCATAATCAAAAGGGCCATTTTTCATATTAAAAGTTTCGTCATATCTATTTTTAACATGATCAAAATCAACAATGCCCCGTTGAAAAGCATCTTCAATTTTTTCTTCTGACTCATCATAGTGCATGCCCCATGTTGTCATAATAATGCCATTTAGAGTTTGTAAATTAAACAATGCACAGTTATTAAATTTTATAGTTTTATTCATAATCATCTCCTTCATAAGTAATATATGAAGTTTATTTAGAAAGTATAGAAAAGATTAACAAATTTTTTCCCCATTTTTTTACTCTTCTTTTTATACAAATAAAACATTTTTTACATCTTATGACTAACTCAAATTTTGCAAATTAAATTTTTTTTACATATTTTAAGTAGTGAAAAGCTTTCGCCAGATAGTTCTTTGACATATACGCTGGGGGTACAAGCACGCTGTAATGGAACGTCGGGCTACAATCGTTTATGCAAAATATCGCGGCAAGTACAAAATATGCATAGAGGTCACTCCCCAGTTTGATGTACGCCAGGCTCTTGGTCCCTCGAACAGCAAGCTTTCTGGCAATGCGCTGGAAGCCTTTATCGAATGGTGCGACAAAAAGGACATCCGACGCACGCATGTTTTTGGGCGGGTACATTTGGCACCGTAGGTTTTGTTACTAAACTTACTTGCCTCGTGGATTTCTGCAAAAGATTATTTCATCGATTAAACCGTGCTTTTCCTTCCATTCAATTATCATTTCTGTATAATACCGTTGATGAATATATTTTCTGCAGAGCGCACCTTTTGTTTGGCAATGACAACACCATTTGTGGAATTTTTCGTCCAGAGCTTTAGAGGACAGATGATCTTTATTATACTTTTTAATATCGTCTATTTTTATTTTATTTTCTGGATTGTTTTTAGGATTTCTTTTGCCCTCTTTGAGAACATAATTACTTTTCAGGCAATCTGATTCTGCAAGTTTCTTGAGCAAAAATTTCCACGCATTAAATAAACCAAGTTTATCGATTTTCCCGTCTGCTATTTTTTGATTCTTAGCAATGTACCTTAATTTGTGTAATTCTTTGTCAAATCTTTCCGAATAGCTTTCTTTAAAAACAAGATGATTTCTAACATATTTGCGTAAGTTTTCCTTTTCCTCTATCGGGTAAATTCCGAGTATCTTAGCATCTCTTTCTCTTCCAGATTTCAAAATCATAACAGGAATATTGTCTGTATATTTTCTGTGATTCCCAAGCTTATATCTTTTAAGAATGTTTTCTTTATGACTTTCCCAAACCTCTAAAGACCACCTTTCTTGTTGTTTTTTTGCATACTCCTTGTGGTAGTTATCCAGAAACTTTCTGCTGACACCAATAATTTTTGCATAGTCTTTTGCATTCATATTTTCATATTATCCTCATTTTGATACACAGTCCACCTTTTTTTTACTTTTTATATATAGCAGTCATAGGAGGTTAATATGGCAAAATTGTTGGTTTGTGGTAGTCGTTCAATTACGGACTCTGCTTGGATTTTTTCTCAAATTG
>CALGGS010000181.1 GCA_937915735.1 uncultured Treponema sp. | reverse complement strand
CAGGTTGACTCAATGACAACAACTTTCGGTGGCGGTGAGGCAAATGTTTCTGTTTCTCTCGCTAACTATGGCAACGAGTCATACTTCGTTACAAAACTCCCGACACACGAAATCGGTCAGGCAGCTGTAAACTCACTCCGCAAATACGGCGTTCACACAGAATATATCGTTCGTGGTGGTCCACGCGTTGGTATCTACTACAACGAGAAAGGCGCTTCTCAGCGTGGCTCAAAATGTATCTACGACCGCGCAGGCTCTTCAATTCAGCTCGCTAAACCAGAAGAATTCAACTGGAAAGAAATCCTTAAGGACGCAAAATGGTTCCACATCACAGGAATCACACCGGCTTTGGGACCAAACATGGTAACTGCTTGTATCGAAGCTTGTAAAACAGCTCGCGAAATGGGCATCACAACTTCTTGTGACTTGAACTACCGCGGAAAGCTCTGGACAAAAGACGAAGCCCGCAAAGCTATGACAGAAATCTGTAAATATGTCGATGTTTGTATCTCTAACGAGGACGACGCAAACGATGTATTCGGAATCAAATCAGAAGGAACTGACACAACAAAGGGAACTTTGAACAACGACGGTTATGTTTCAGTTGCTCGCCAGCTCAAAGAGAAATTCGGCTTCAAAAAAGTCGCAATCACGCTCCGCTCTTCAATCAACGCAAACCGCAACGACTGGCAGGCTCTCCTCTATGTGGACGACAAAGACTACGCATTCTCAAAGAAATACGAGATGTGGATTGTTGACCGCGTAGGTGGCGGTGACTCATTCGGTGGTGGTCTCATCCACTCACAGCTCAAAGGAATGAACACTCAGGATTCTATCAACTGGGCAGTTGCTGCATCTTGCTTGAAGCACTCAATCATCGGAGACTACAACATGGTTTCTGAGGACGAAGTAAACAAGCTGGCAGGCGGCGACGGTTCTGGACGAATCCAGCGATAAAAATTGCAGAGCAATCTTTATCCTAGCGAGAAGTGCAATGCACTTCTCGAGCGATAATTTGTAAAGCAAGTTATTTTATGAAAAAGCTCCATCGTAACGGTGGAGCTTTTTTTTTTACGCAAGCCTCTTCATTAAATATGGCAGTGCTTTTTCAAATTTTACTCCGTACCAGTGGTCTTTGTCGCTCTCTGTTTGTTTTATTGATTCTACGACGACATCCGCTGCAAGGCTTGCCGCTTCTAAGACAGACTTTCCCCTGAGCAAAGAGCCTGCGACGACCGAGGCGTAAACATCTCCTGTTCCGTGGGAAGAGATTCTTTGCCGCTCGTTAAAATAATATTCAACTTTATTCCCGCCATAAACTGCGACTCCAAGCTCTTCTTTTTTAAAGCTGACTCCCGTTAAAATTACATTTTTTGTTCCGAGGGAATGTAAATCTCGGCACATTTTTTCGATAAATGCCTTGTCGTAGCCTTCTGCGACATAGGGCTGATTCAACAAGAATGCAGCTTCCGTCAAATTTGGCATGATTACATCTGAACCCTTGCAAAGTTTTTTCATTTCCGTTGGGAAGTCCTTATCGAAGCCTGTGTAAAGTTTTCCGTTGTCCGCCATTACAGGGTCTACGATTCTAAGGGCGCCTTGTCGAGCCGTTTTATTCATAATTTCTAAGATATATGGAATCTGTGCTTTTGAGACATAGCCCGTATAAAAAGCGTCGAAATCGATTTTTTCAGTGAGCCATCTTTCCAAAATGGAAGGCATATCTTCCGTTAAATCACGGAATGTCCATCCTGAGTATCCTGCCGTATGATTTGAAAGCACGGAGCTTGGGAGAATCGCTGTCTCTATTCCGCAGGCAGAAATTACAGGCAGAGCAACTGTGAGCGAGCATTGCCCCACGCATGAAATGTCTTGAATTGTCAGAAGTCTTTTGTCCATATTTTTTTACCTCTTTAATTTTGGTGATGATAAAGAATATATCTATAAATTGGTTATATGGATATATTCAAAAATGAATAATTTTTATATACTCAGATTGGCGGGCAAAAAAAATGATTACGATAGATTTTTCAAAAAGAGGAAGCCTTACGCTCACTCAATATCTTTATGAAGCCCTGAAGGCCTTTATTTTTGACGGAACTTTAAATGAAAACGACAAATTGCCTTCAAAGCGCACTTTTGCGAATCATCTTGGAGTCAGTGTTCTTACCGTTCAAAACGCTTATGTTCATCTGATTGAAGAAGGCTTTTTGTATTCAATCGAAAAGAAAGGCTTTTTTGTTTCTTCTTTGGCAAATCATTTAAGAGAAAAAAAGGGCGAAGATGAAGAAATTGATTTTCCTAAGCTAAAATCACAGCCCTGCGAGCCGATTTATTTTGCGGATTTTACGAATAATGCGATTGCAAGCGAGAAATTTCCCTTCAGCCTTTGGTCAAAGACAATGCGGAAGGTTTTAAATTCAAATGATGAAAAACTTCTTGAAAAAACTGATGTTTCTGGTTTTTTTGAGCTGAGAAGGGCACTTTGCAGGCACTTAAAGGAATTTAGGAATATGAGCGTATGCGAAAATCAGGTGATAATCGGCTCCGGAACTGAGTCTCTCTATTCGATGATTGTTCAGTTTTTGGGGCGTGAAGAAATTTTTGCAGTTGAAAATCCTGGTTACCGCAAGGCGGGCGAGATTTTTCGACTTAACGGAGCGAAATGTATCAGCGTAAAAATTGACGAGTACGGAATCGATATTGAGGAGTTGAAAAAATCAAAAGCGAATGTGGTGAATGTCTCGCCTTCTCATAACTTTCCCAGCGGAATCACGATGAATTTTCACAGGCGGAAGGAGCTTTTGGACTGGGCCGGCGAAAAGAAAAACCGTTTTATAATCGAGGATGAATATGACAGCGAATTCCGCTTTGCAGGAAATCCTCTTCCAACATTGCAGAGCATAGATCAGAATAACCGCGTGATTTACATAAACACATTTTCGAAAACACTTTCGCCTTCATTCAGAATCAGCTATATGGTTCTGCCTTTACGCCTGGCAAAAAAATTTAAAGAAAAGCTTGCGCTTTATTCCTGTCCTGTCTCAAGCTTTGAGCAGTTTACTCTTGCGCGCTTTATAAGTGACGGAAATTATGAAAGGCATATCAACAGAATGAAAAATTACTACCGGAGCTTGAGGAATGATTTAGTTCTGGCCTTTAAGAATTCAAAACTTGCAGAAGTAGGGGAGATTCACGAGGAAAACTCCGGCCTGCATTTTCTTTTTACGCTAAAAAGCGGAATTGATGCGAAGAGCCTTCAAGAAAAATGGAAAAAGAGGGGAATAAAAATTCAGCTTCTGTCGGATTATTATTATGAGGATTGCCCGGGTTTTGAAGCTTATGAAAAAAAAGAGAGCTTTATAGTCAATTATTCTGGAATAAAAAAAGAAATGACTGGTGAAATTGTCAAAAGATTGTGTGAGTGTTTATAAATGGGCAAAATATTTGATTTGTGTCATCGCCATGCTTACTCAATGTTGTAATCGTTCAATTGCGCTTGATTTTTGAAAAATTCAGACCGATAATAAGAATATACTAATCTTTTGGAGAGTTATTATGAAAAAGAGAAGTGTTATTCGTCGAGTTGTCACCATTATTGGTATTATTATTGCAATTCTGTTCGTTATTTTAATCGAAGTTACCGTAAATGTCATAAATAAGTCTTCGCGGGAGACGGCAGACAACGACATTTCTATTATCGCATCCTCGTACTCAACCTATGTCACTTCTTGGCTGGACGAAAATTTAAATCTCCTTGATTTTTACACAAAATCTGACATTGTTCATAATTTTGGAACTCCTGACGAAATTGGAGAATGGCTTGCAACAACTCCGAGCCGTCGTTCTCCAGAGCTTGACTATGTTCTTTTTATTGCGGCTGCGGGAAATTCTTACTATGACTCCGGCAAAACCGGAAATCACTCAGACCGTGCCTACTATAAAGAGATTATGGCAGGAAAGGATTTTTATATTACCAACCCCACATTGGCAAAGGCTACGGGCAAGGTTTCGATTATGCTCGTAAAACCTGCTTTTGATGCTAGCGGAAACAAGGTCGGAATGTTTGTGGGTGTAAAGCTTATCAACAAAATTCAGGAAAAAATCAATTCATTTAAGCTTGGCGAAGAAGGCTATGCATTCATGCTTTCTGGTGACGGAACTGCAATGTGCCATCCAAATTCTGACATTCAGATGCAGAAGAATTTTGTTAAAGACTCAATCGAAGGCCATGAAGATGTTTTTGGCTTGGCAAACAGCATGACATCTGGAAAGGAAGGTAACGCCGTTATCAATAGCTTCGTGAAGTCAGATGAAAAGGATGTCGTTTTCTATTACCCAGTTGAAAAAACAAACTGGTCGGTGGCAATAGCAATTCCGCTTTTACAGCTTGACGCTTCGGCAAACGCAATCAGAAATATCTTAGTTACAAGCAATATCGCAATCGGTGTGATAGTTCTTCTCGTAATTGTCGTTCTTATGATTGCCGCCTTCAGACCATTAAAGGCCGTCGTTGAGCGAATCACAAAAATTGCAAGCGGAAACGCAGACCTTACAAGACGAATATATGTAAAAACGAATGATGAAATTGGGGCGGTTGGCCTTGGCTTCAATCAGTTCGTAGAAAAATTGCAGCAAATCATTTCAGAGGTCAAGAATTCAAAAACTTCTCTTTCTGATATTGACGAAAATTTACAGGCGAGCATTTCTGACACGGATAACGCAATCGCCGAAATAAATGCGAATCTTAACAATCTTAAAGCAGTCCTTTCCGAGCAGACTCATTCTGTAGAGGGAACTGCAAGCGCTGTTTCTCAAATTGCTTCAAATATTCAGAATCTTGACACTATGATTATGAATCAGGCGTCTGGTGTAAATCAGGCTAGCGCGGCAACTGAAGAGATGATTGGAAACATCAGCTCGATTAACGCTTCTATCGAAAAAATGTCCGGAGAATTCAATAAGCTTCAGGAGGACGCTAATCTCGGAGCTTCAAAGCAGGCAAATGTAAACGACAAAATCGCCGAAATCGAAAATCAGTCGGTAATGCTGCAGGAAGCAAATGTCGCAATCGCTTCTATTGCAAGTCAGACGAATCTTCTTGCTATGAATGCGGCCATCGAAGCGGCTCATGCCGGCGAGGCAGGGAAGGGCTTTGCCGTTGTCGCGGACGAAATCCGTAAGCTTTCGGAAACATCTTCTGTTCAGAGTAAGACAATCGGAGATCAGCTTCAGAAAATCCGTGCTTCAATAGAGGATGTCGTTTCATCTTCTTCGGAGTCAAGCGCGGCCTTCACGGCGGTTTCAAACAGCATAAAAGAGACAGATCAGCTTGTCCGCCAAATTCGGGCTGCCGTCGAAGAGCAGTCAGAAGGCTCTAAGCAAGTTCTTTCGGCATTACATACAATGAGCGAAAGCACTAGCAATGTCCGTTCAGCTTCTCAGGAAATGAGTGCGGGAAGCCAGCAGATTTTGTCGGAGGTCAGCCGCCTAAAAGAAGGTTCCCAGACCTTGAACATTTCTGTGGGTGAAATTAATACGAGCGCAAGAAAAATCAGCGAGACTGGAAGCACTCTTAATGACATTTCAGTTGAGATGAACCGCTCAATCCAGAAAATCGGCGAAGAAATCGACCAGTTCCAGGTTTAGTCGACCTTTGTTTCAAGCGTATATGTTCCGTCCTTGATTTTTGCCAAAAGCTCTTCCTTTGGCATTGGCTTACCAAAAAGGTAGCCTTGAAGACGCTGGCAGCCTATTGATTTTAAGAAATCGTAGGCTTCTTTTGTTTCTACACCTTCTGTCAGCGTCTGCATTCCGATTCTTTGCGCGAGTTGTACGACCGTGCTTAGAATCGGCTGTGATTTTTCTGATTCACCGAATTTTGACAGAAAGACCATATCAATTTTCATTAAATCAAAGTTAAAATCCTTTAGGGTGTTAAGTCCGGACGCCCCGGAGCCAAAATCATCGAGCCAGAGGGCGTTTCCATTTTTCCGGAAATTTTCGAGGGAAGATTTTAGGGCTTCATCGCTTGCGTTCAGGGCGCTTTCCGTAATTTCAACATGAATATCTTCTTTTGAAAGCTTATATTTTTTCAGGCACTCATCAAGCTCTCGAACAGGATTTGCAAGCTCAAAGTCAAGGCGGGAAAAATTTATTGAAGCGGGAATTGCCGGAAGCCCGTTATTTTTAGACTCGCTCATGTCAAAGCAGACTGTACGCATTACATATAAATCAAGCTTGTGGATAAGATGATATTCTTCTAGGACTGGAATAAATGCGGCCGGGGATAAAAATCCGAATGAAGGGTCTTCCCAGCGGGCAAGGGCTTCGACCCCGCAAAGATTTCCGTTTTTAGCCCAGACGACCGGCTGATAAAAGACCTTTATGAAGCCATTTTCGATTGCACTGTCAAGATTGTTGATTATGTGCTGTTTCAGCCTGAATTCCTGATCCATTTTTGAATTGTACTCAACGATGTCGTGACCGAAATGCTTTTTTATGGATTCACAGGCGTAGCGGGCGTGGTCACAGGCAAGGTTTGGGGCTGAGAATCTGTCCTTTGGACGATAAATTCCAACTTTAAAGCCTAGTTGAAGTGATGTCTCGCAGTTTTTAAGCTCCGACTGCATTTCGATAAGCTTTTGTTCAAGAGAGTCTGGATTTGTAAGGACAACAAAGTGATCATCTGAAAAACGGGCGACAAGCTCTCCCTTAAAATTTTTCTTGATGATTTCTGCGACGGTTCTTAGGAAATTTGTTCCAGCCTGAAAGCCGTATTTTTCGTTGTAGTTCTTGAAATTTTCAAGATCCATATAGGCAAAACAGATTTTAGATATGTCATTTTTTTCGTCGTTTAGAAATTTGCTTGCCTCAGAATAGAAGTACCGTCTGTTTGCAAGATTCGTAAGCTCGTCCATTCTCGATTTTTCTTCGAGATAATTGTTCATTTTTTGAAGCTGCTCGTCTTTCTGGGACTCAACTCTTTTTTGGTTGTGAGTGTTTAAAGCTGTTACAAGGAAAGCAAGCCAAGTCGTAAAGCCGTTGACTTTTATGCTCAAGGTGATTGGTACGATTTTGCTCTGGAGATAGACATAGACGGAAAAGACAACCGTAAGGCAGATAAAAGAAACGAAGGGATTCCAGACGAAAATACAATTTATTAAGGTGATTACCGAGATAAAAGCGAAAACCTGTCCGCCCCTGTCCTTGCTCGTGTATGAGACATAAAGTGCGAAGGCAATCATTGCCAGAGAAAAAAGAATTCTTATGAAGTTGGCGACTCGTTTATTTGAGACCTTGCCTTTTAGGTAGAGAGCGGAATAAAGCAGCATAACGAGTGAAATGGCAAGAAGGGCCGTGTAGGAAATGGTATGAAAAAAAAGCCAGTGGAAACTGTAATTCTCGGAGTTTTTTATTATGCCTGAAATCATCATTATGAGCATACAAATTTCGATAATTGCAACAATTACAGAAACATAGATACTTGAACGGATGTTAGAAATAAAGAAAAAATCCTTTACAAATGGGGTGTAATTATATGTTTTGAGATGATTTTTTAATTTTGTGATAAGCTTTTGAAGAAATTCCATACTTTACCATTATTTTAACACTTAAAATTCTAAAAGCAAGTGAAAAAGCTCACCCCAGTTCCGCAAGCTCTTCCCAGCGAGCGTAATCTGCGGTCAGTTTTTCTTCGACCGATTTGTATTCTTCGCCGGCTTTCTGCACCAGGGCAAAATCGGAAGAAGCCATCTGCTCTTCAAGCTCAGATTTTTTTTCTTCCAGCTCCAAAATTTCATTTTCAAGATTTTCAAATTCTTTCTGTTCTTTGAAGGTCTTTTTTCTAGCCTTAGGCTTTTCTTTGTTAGAGGGGGAAGTCTCCCCCTCGCTACAATCGTTCGCTACGCTACCGTTTTCCGCTACCCCCTCTGCGGGGATACCCCGCAACGCCCCGTTCAAAAGACACGAGTCTCGCTCAAAACCTGTCTCACAGGTTTTGCCGGCTTTGCCGTTGCTCCCTACCTTTGATTTTTCACTTTCCAAATAATCCAGATATTCCGAGCATTTTCCCACGAATCCGGAAATTCCGCCGTCTTCTTCCATAATGAACATGGTGTCGGCGATTTTATCCATAAAATAGCGGTCGTGACTAACGATGAGCAGGCATCCTTTGTAACCCAAGAGAAATTCTTCGAGAATATTCATCGTGAAAATGTCGAAGTCGTTTGTCGGCTCGTCCAAAATCAGGAAATTTGGGTTGGAAATCAAAAGGCGCACCAGAAAAACCCGCTTGCGCTCACCACCGCTTAAAGTCGAGAGCATGGAGTGCTGGATTTTTCCTTCAAAGCCGAATTCTTTCAAAAAGAGGCTTGCGGAAAGCGTTTTGCCGTTGTTCATCTGAATCACATCGGCGGCTTCCTTGATGTAGTCGAGGACGGTAATGCTCAAATCCTTGAAGACCGGGTTCTGCTGGTAGTAGCCGAAAAATGTATTCTCGCCCTTTATAACCTCGCCCGAGTCCGGCGGTAAATTGCCGGTGATGATGTTGAGGAGAGTGGATTTTCCGCTTCCGTTCCCGCCGAAAATGCCGATTTTCTCGCCCTTGCTGAAAGTGTAGGAGAAGTCGCGGATGACAGGCGCATTGTCCGAAGTTTTCAAGAAATTTTTGCTGATTCCGTGCAGCTCAAGAATCTTTCCGCCCAGGCGGCGGCCTGCAACCTCAAACTGAAAGCCCTTATCCTTGGTGAACTTTTCCCGGTTTATGAGCTGCATGTCCCGCTGGATTCGAGCCTTTGCCTTTGTTCCCCGGGCGCAGGGGCCTCGGCGGAGCCAGTCCCGCTCAAAGCGGAGGACGCTCTCAATTCGCCGCTCGGTGTTCTCTTCAATTTCCGCCTCGATTTCCTTTTTTTCAAGGTAGGTGGAATAATTTCCCTGATAAAGTTTGAGTCGGGCGCGGAAAAGCTCAAAAATATTGTTGCACACGGCATCAAGGAAGTAGCGGTCGTGAGTGACCATAAGGACGGTGCGGTCTGTGTCGTGAAGGTAATTCTGAAGCCAGTAAATCGTCTGAATGTCCAAGTGGTTGGTCGGCTCGTCCAAAAGGAGAAGTTTTGTGTCCTCAACCAGAACCTGAGCCAGTGCGACTTTTTTGACCATGCCGCCTGAAAGCTCACTCATTTTGCGGCTAAGGTCGTTGATGCCGAGAACTCCCAGAATCGAGCGAATTTGGCTCTCGTAGTTCCAGAGATTTTGCGTGTCCATTTCCAGGGTAAGCTCGTCGAAGCGTTTCTGCTGACCGTTAGTTAGTCCGCCAGCCATTTTCTCGCATAAATCTTCGTATTCCCTGATGATTTTGAGCTTGGGGCTTTCTGATTTGAAAATATGCTCACGGATTGTATCTTTTTCTTCAAATTCAGGATTTTGGGGAAGATAACTAACCCCCGATAGTTTGTTTATCGTGATTTGTCCGTCATCAGCTGGCAAAAGACCTGCAATCACATTTAAAAGCGTGGATTTGCCGGTTCCGTTTCGGCCGATAATGGCAGCTTTGTCGCCTTCGTTAAGGCCGAAAGTGACTTCTTTAAAAAGCGGAGCTTCCCGCCCCATTTTGGAAAGATTATTTATAGAAAGAATATTCATTTTTTTTCTTCCTGCCAGTCCTTGCAGCTTATAAAGAAATGGTCTCCTGAGCGGCCGTCAATTCCCGTGGCAAATTCAATTCCGTCTTCTGGGCGCTGGTCCTTGTAGTTTGAAACCGAGTACCAGTAAGTACACTCAACATCATTGTCATCGTTATCCACATATTCAGAGGCAAGCTCGTAAAAAAAGAAATAATTGCAGCCTTCCCTTTCAATTAAGGAATTTTCATCGATGGGAAGTTTGATTCCGCAATAATATTTAGCAAAATTTTTTGACGCTTTTATGAATTCTTCTTTTGTCATTTTGTTATTCCTTTACGAACTGCTCTATCTGACATTCGTGGGTTTTCGTCTCCTCGTCATAATTCACTCCCACGAAGAGCAGGTTTCCGCTGTAGCCTTCCAGAGATGAAAAATATTTCTTTTCCCGGATTTGATTGAGAGCAGATTCAGTGCTTCCGTTTCGTTTGAGTTCGATTATCATGGCTGGAATGTTTGCCACGAAGGGAATGAAAACGACATCCGCAAAGCCTTTGCCCGTGGTCATTTCCTTGATAATCGTATATTTGTTGAGGGCATAGATAAAAGAAAGGTAAATCGCACTTTGCAGGGCATCTTCGTTGTTGTAGCTTCGGTTGCTGGTAACATGAATGTGGCTTTCGTCCAGAGATTTTGCCACCGCTTCGGAATTGAGACGAAGGGTTTCCGCAAGAAGTTCTTTTGAGCCCTGAATGATTTTATTGGTGACGGAGTAGTCGTTCATGACGGAAACTGCGCTAGTCCATTCAATCTGCACTTCTTTATTGGGAATTGAGCATGTTTTTTCAGTTTTATCGTAAGAAAGGTAGCCTAAATGCAGAAGATATGTGAACACATCGTCTTTTGAGCAAAAATCCGTCATGGTATTCATGAACATCGTTACATTTACATCGACGCTTTCGCCTGCAAGCATTTTGATTACATCATCTTTTGTTCCGGCGAAATTCTGCTGGATTCGCTCGCTGATTACCGCGTAGGTAGAAGTTTTGCTCCAATAGCTTTCGAAACTTTCGTTTTCGATGCACATCACGACAGATTCTGGATTGTAGATTTCCAAGCCCCTTTGCTTGTATCCGTCATACCAACGGCGGCACTCCTCATAATCCACATCATACTTTTTGCACAATTCCTGAACTTCGTCAGCCGTGAAGCCGATGTAAGGAGCAAGTTTTCCTGCGTCCAAGATTGTATATTCCCGGAAATTATTCAGCTTCGACTGAATCCGGTCACGCACCACCGGTAAAATTCCCGTAAGATAAGCGAGGGCAATGGCGGGGCGAACGGTATTGCTCTTGAAAAGTCCGTTCAAAAAATCCAAATACTGGGTAAAAAGAGACGAAGGAACATTTTCCCGCACGAGAACATCATATTCATCAATGATAATTACAAACTGCTCTCCCAATGCCGCATATATGTCAATAATAGCCTGTGCTATAGAACCTTTTTCGTTGATTGCGACCGTAGGAAATTCGACTTTCATTTCTGCAAGGATTCTGTCGGTAAGGTTGTTCAAAAGTTCCTCTTTTTGTCGCTCAATCCGATACTCGCTGTTCATATCAATCTGAATGACATTTAGCCTGTTCAGATTGCTTTCAAAACTCGGGTCACTTGCAATTTTATATGGAGAAAAAAGTTCCCGGGAATCGCAACCCTTTGAAAAATAGGCAGAAAGCATGTTGCCCGCAATCGTCTTACCAAATCGGCGGGGGCGAGAAATACAGATATA
>CALGGS010000180.1 GCA_937915735.1 uncultured Treponema sp. | reverse complement strand
TCGGCTACGAGCGATTTGTCCACGACTGCATCTCCAGAGAGAAATACGCATACACACAAGGAATCGAGCAGGGGATAAGCCAGGGAATTGCTCAGGGCGAGCGCAAGCGGGCACTGGAAGCTGCAAGGAGATTCATTCATTTGGGCTTATCCATAGAACAAATTGCTCAAGGTGTAGGACTTTCTGTTGATGAAATACAAGGATTGCAATAAACAAAAATGAACGAAAAAGCAGCTGGACTGCTCAAAACGCCCGCCAATGCTGAGACCACATGACGGGCAACGCTCTTTTTTTATTAGTGTCCGCCGCCATTACCTACATAGTAAGCAACACGGTACAAGTCTCCTGGAGTAAAGCCGACTGCTGCTTCCCAATCTGCACTTGCAGGTGTCGGGTGAGCTTCAATACAAGACTTTACATTTGAGACTTTCTGGCTCAATGCAGCCGTCATTGTTTCCCAGCCGCCTTCTGCTGTACCGTCGCAGTCCAAATCAAGGGTTGAATCCCAGAAAGCAATGTTCATACCGTCAAAGCTGTTGATTCGGCCGAGATATGAAATATAAGGAACGGTTCCATGCAGCGTAAGGTCGATGTTTGTTGCAGAATCAGCAACTACGACACTCTGACCAAAGGTATACTTTGTCGCTCCATCTGCAGAAGCATTTGTTGACTTGATGTAGCATAACTGGCCCTTTGTATTCTGGAATACGATGTGCAATTTACCTTCCGAATCGATATCACAGGCAATGTAGTCTACCATGGTTTTATAGTTTGAATCGGTTGCAGAAAGAACTTCCTGTACTGACCACTTTGAAACATCACCTTTTGGAGTTTCACTCGTAGCACGAGCCAGTTTAAGTACGCTATTTGAAGCATCATAATAAACCACAACAGGGTAATGCTTTGTTTGTGTAAGTGCCAGACCAACACTTTCTCCAGTTCCTTCACATCGTTTAGTATCTTCAAAACGAGCATCTGTAAGGTAAACTGATTTTATTTTATCATTATATGTTCCAGATGATGTACCATTATGGTATTTATTATCATCCTCATCATAACCACCATCGATATTTACCCATGAGATTTCGTTATAAGAATAATCTTCCCAACCTGTATTTCTATCATTCACAATAGTATATGAATAATTACTCTTTACCTCAGAATAATGGATTGAACTTGTTGTTCTATCATAATAGGCCACATGAACAATTCCATTATTAGCTGAATCAGAACGCTTAACCCTCATATTCTTAAACTGCTGCAGCATTCTATTGTGGTAAAACAATTCAAATCGTAAAATTTGTCTATAATCACGACCGACATATACAGAAGCCGCATTCTTATCATACATATACAATCCGCCACAAGAATTAGAATCAGCTGCCCAACTAGCTTCACTTCCACCATGGTAGTTTGCGTTATATACAACATTTACAGTTCCAGTTCCACTTACACAAATGTCAGTTTCCTCTGGAGGGTCATATCCGTAGAAGACCTGAGTAGCTGTTCCTCCAATAGTTGAGTAGTAAACTGATGATGCAGAATAATTACTGAATGAAGCATACAATGTTCCACCAGAGCCCATTGCCATTGACGGATAAATTGGCAGAGTACTTCCAGCAAAGTAGTCGTCTGTATTACTCTGCCATACGCGTACATAACGAGTGTCTGTCCAGTAGTCGGTTGAAGAAACATTTGCTGTGTTTTCCTTGTTGTATGAAACACTATCGCTGTTTAAGTTGTTCAAGGTTTTTATTCCGTCAATAGAAACTGTAAGATATCCGTCTTTTGCAGTTGCAGGCATTGTGAATGAAAGTTTAGAGCCAGCTGTAACTACGGTAGGAGAAGTCAGATTGTAATTTGTTCCAGTACCATCAGCCTTAGTATTCAATGTAATTGCAATTGTTGAACCTGAGGCTTTTCCAAGGTTGAATCCTGTAATTGTGTTTTCAGTTTCTCCACGCAGCAATGGGGTCGCACCAGAACGCGCCCTGTTTGTGTTGTACTTGCTGTTTCGGCTTATTCCCGTCACATACGGCACCACATCCATCTGGTAAGACGGTTTATGCTTTGTAGCGTCTGTTGTTCCATCTGCTTTACCCGTACTGTTTGCAGAAGAATGAGGCGTCGTTATAGCATCTTTTGCAATCACCGTGAACACAGCGTCAAGCTTCGTCGTATTAGACAAGTGGGCCGTGTCGATTGCAATTTCCCAGTTGACATTGTGTCCGTCCTGGCTCAGATAGTCGTCAGTTACTGTCACTTCGTAATAGTTCGTGGCCATTGCGTTCGTCTTTTTGTTTGTCCAAACTCCGCCTGAATATGTCGCAATTTCAATCGGAGTTGTCGTGCTTGCATCAAAGTCGGTCATAGAGAAGCTGAGCGAGCCGAGTAATGTCTCATCATAAGCAGTTCCTCGGACAACGATTTTTCCTGAAACCTTCGGGTCACGGTCATATTCACCACTTGTTGCTGTCGCACTGAACGTAGCTGTCGGCAAGTCTGCTTCAAGCTCAATGTGTCCGTTGTCCTTTGAATTAGTGTACAAACTGTTTTCACTAGCGCTAGTCCAGAAGAAGGGATTTACCACAACATTCGGAGCCGTGTTATCTGTCTGCGCGACAACCAAATCATTTACACGCAGGAAGGCATAGAGAGAGTCTGTTCCGCTTGTCGTCTGCTCTGTTGAATCCCAGAATGTGAATGAGACCGTTTTTTCTCCGTCAGTTCCAAGTTCATTTGAAAGCTCCCAGTAGTCACCGATAATTGAGTGCTTGTCGCTTTCCGTGCTTGTAATTGTTCTGGTCCTTGTAACAGGTGTTCCTGTCTGTTTTCCGTCGTCATTTGTAGTATCATTATTGTTGAATACGAGCTTAATTTCACCGTTTCCACCAACTAATTCCGGAAGGACAGCAAGTTTGTTCTTTGCCTTGAATGAGCCTCGTGTCGATTTGGCTTCCTGCCATTTGTCGGCAGTGTCAAGGGCATACTTGCTGTAGCCTTGCGTAGTGAGAGTGTAGACTTTTTCGCTAGCACCAGTCTTTGCAACGATGTTGTATGTCTCAAATTCGTTGTCACTGTATGTACCGCCATGATTCAAGTCCGTTCCAAGATGGATTTTCGCCATTCTAGGAGCGTTATTTGAAATCATTGCAGGATATGTTTTTCCGTTTACATTGCCAGCCTTATCGAATGCGATAACTACGAGAGAAACAGGACCGTCAGGCATATTGTTTGAGTAAATCGTAGCATCCCAAGACCAGAGACTTCCAGATTTACTAAATGATTCAGGCATTCCATCTCCGTCATCTTTATTGGCATCAAATACGAACTTTCCGACATTTGTTCCTGTGTTAGAATTTGATGTGTTCTGCGTATTCGTTGCATCGATAATCTGGGCAATCGGGAAATATGCGTTCGTCTTCGTCGTATCCGCAAAATCTCCGTCCACGGTTACAGTCTTTTTGTCATCAGAAATTTTAGTAATCTTTTTGTAAACTCCGCCAATCTCAACGAGTCCGCCGACCCGCACATGAGAATCCAAAGCATCATTTGCAGTAAATTGATTCTTTGCGGGCATTGTACCTTCTACAGCTTTCGCCCAGAGATAGTAAGAAGTTTCTCCCTGCTTAATCGTTCGCTCCTGCAAATCCCCCATCTTGACTCGTGCGCTTGAGTAAGCATCAGCTCCGCTTCCGTTTGGAATAAGTGGATCAAAGATTACATTGTTAGTGCCAGCTGCTTTATCTTCATCTGTAGGAGTTCCTTTGTTTCGCATATAGTAGAAAGCCACATATTCCACGCCCGATTCAGTGTCCTCAGATTCACCTGCGAGAGTGAAGAAAGTGTTGGAGTTTTCAATTGTATTCGTTACTCCTGAAGCATCTGAGAAGATTACTTCGGCACCACTTCTTACATTTGAAAGGGTCGGAGCCGTATTATCGATTATCACGCTGAACGGCATTTTTGATGTATTGTTAGTATCGTCTTTTGCACTGACCGTGTAAGTGTGATTTCCGCTTTCCGCACTCATCGGGACAATTATTTTCATAGTTTTAGCCGCAGCAGTGTCTTTTACAAGTCCGGAAACTGTGCTTGTTCCTTCCGTAGCTGTAATTTCTGTAATCTGAGAGTCGTCCGTAGCACTTACGATAATGTACCACTGGCCTTTAAGGTACATATCAGCAGAGTAAGGCTGTTCAACCGTAGGTTCACTTGTGAGAGTTGGTGTGCCGCTAAACTGGGCAACAGAATAAGTAAACTGTGGCACTCCGCTTGAAACATGGATGTGGATAATATTATCTCCGTCAGACCATGCACCGAACTTGTTGTTGGAGTTAACGCCACAAACGCGAATCTTGATGTTATTCGTCGTGTTTCCGCTGGTGGCGTTAAGCTCGTCATGCTCGTTGATAGAGAAATTCCATGAAGCTGAGCCGTTCGCCTTGATTCCCCACCAGTTTGTAAGGTCGCTTTCAGAAGAGAATCCATATTTTCTTAAAAGCTCGGCTTTCTTTGTGGCATCAGTTTCGCTTGATATGCTCGTTACGACAGCACTTCCGAGAATATCAGAAGCAGTTACGATAGTGTAGGCATTATGCTCTCCAGTTGAATCCGTATATTTGAGTCCTGAAACATAATCTTTCGTAAATGAAGTTGCAGTTTCCTCTACAAGCTGGAAGTAGACTTCCTTCGCCGTCGCATCTCCGTATGGAATAACCGACTGACCAGAAGCACGGATAGTTCCACCGAGCGTTGCGTAAGAAGCTCCTTCCGCGTAATCAGCCGTCGTCGGATAAGAGAATGTTGTCTTAGGCCTGTCTCCGTCAGGGTCATGATTGATAATGTAATCCGTCTTAATCGTGAAGTTTCCGATTTTGTCAGTCGCCATTAAATAAATATGGAGAGGATAGATTCCGTCAACTGCCGTCGCATAATTCGAATTGTCGAACAAATCAAGGAGAGGGTTTCCGTTCGTGAATGACTTGTCAGTTTTTTCTTCATCAGTAACATTTGAATCATCAAAGACGAATTCCCAGTTTTTCGCGGTCTTGTCACTCTTCATGAAGCTGTTCCATATAAGAGTTGACTTCAATGTGTCTTGATTTGTGATAGAGGCTTGTTCTGTAGTTGGAATCGCC
>CALGGS010000179.1 GCA_937915735.1 uncultured Treponema sp. | reverse complement strand
CTTTGTGTGCCCCGCCGGCCTTGTCGTCAGCGGGTGAGAAGTAATCTACCACACGATTCATTTTATGTCAACAGAAATTTTATTTTTTTTCAAAAATTTTTCACTTTTTTTTGTTTTTTTTAGCGCGCGTAAAGGACGCAGAGGTTTTTGAGCCATTCTGCCGTTTTTTCAGCTTTTTCGCCACCTGTCATATTCTCACTTGCGCGCCAGCTCCAGTTTTTACCGCTCGTGCTTGGCATATTCATTCTTGATTCGCTTCCAAGGACGTAAATGTCTTGCAGCGGGATAATCGCAAAGTCTGCGGTGCTTGAAAGAGCCAGCTTTATGAAAGATTTTGTGAGCGATTTTGATTTTAAAAGCTTTTTTGCATTTTCTGCAGAATTTTTTTCGCCAGTGAGATAATCTGCCACCAAGACAAGACTTTCTTCATCCAAGGACTCCAGTAATCCCTGAGTGGTATCGTTATCGTGAGTCCCCGTGTAACAGACACAGTTCGTAGTTTCAAAATTATGCGGTAAAAATGCGTTTTTAAGGCCTCCGGCATTTCGTTCATTTTTATCAAAACCAAATTGAAGAACCTTCATACCTGGTAAGCCAGTAGAATTCCGAAGTTTCCGAACTTCGTCGGTGATAATTCCCAAATCCTCTGCAATTAAAGGCAAATCCCCCAGCTCTTTTCTGATTGCATCAAACAAGTCAAGGCCGGGACCTTTTTCCCATTTTCCGTTGATTGCATTCTCACTGCCGAAAGGAACAGCCCAGTAAGACTCGAAGCCCCTGAAATGGTCAATTCTGACATAGTCAACGAGAGAAAGCATTTTTTTGACACGCAGAATCCACCAGGAATATCCGTCTTTTTTTAAGTTCTTCCAATTGTAAAGAGGATTTCCCCAAAGCTGCCCTGTTGCCGAAAAATAATCTGGCGGAACGCCTGCCACTGCTTTAAATTGGCCATCTGCCCCAATCTGAAACAGCTTTTGGTTCGCCCAGACATCGCTTGAATCAGGAGCTACAAAAATCGGAATGTCACCGATGATTTCGATTTCTTTAGACTTTGCGTACTCGTGAACAGCCTGCCACTGCTTAAAAGCAAAAAACTGAACGACCTCAGTCTGTAAAAATTCTTCTGTATGCTCATTAATCCATTTTTCGACAGCGGCAGAGTCATGCTTTGCAAGTTTTTTTGGCCAGTAAACATTCCAGCTGCCATTCACGGCGCATTTTTTTTCTTCTGATTCTGCCTGCGCTTTTTTGTCATAGAAAGCTTTTATGCTCATAAAGGCAGCGTAATCCTTAAGCCAAAAAAGATTTTCTCGGCAGAAAGTAAAAAATTCCATTTTTGTATTAGGGTCAAAATCTTCGTTAGCCGCATCAGGATTTGTAATAAGCTCAAGAAAATATTTTGAAATTTCTTTTAGGGCGTTGGTTTTCCACCAGACAACAGAGCCAAAATCTACGGGACCTTTGTTTTTAATGTAAGAAGGCTTTTTTATTAACTTTTCTGTCGCCCACCCCCGTTCTGCCAAATCTTCAAAATCGATTAGAAGAGGATTTAAGGCAAAGGTTGAGAATGACTGATAAGGACTGTCACCATAGCCTGTTGGCCCCAGAGGCAAAACCTGCCAGACCTTCATTCCGCTTTTTTTTAGCCAGTCGATAAATTCAAACGCAGACTTTCCGAGCGTTCCGATTCCGTTAGTTTTTGATAAACTCGTAGGATGCAACAAAATTCCAGCTTTTCGCATAATATCTCCATATAATTTTAATTAGTTAATTATAACATAGATATAAACAAAATCATACTTTAAAAGAATGATTTTTTTTGTTAAGATAAGAAAGATGTAACTAAAATCTGACATCATTGTTAAGATAAGCGAGGGAAAAAATGCCGGAATTACAGATTCACAAAACTTATGCAGCTACTAATCCGGCTGATTTTAGGGCAATTTACAACGAAACATTCACACTTCTTTACAAGGTTGCGTGGCGGGTTGTAAATGACGAAGAGGCCGCAGAAGACCTTGTTCACGACTCTTACATCAAGGCAAGCGAAAAAAAAATGGTTTTTCCTAGCCTTGACGACGCAAAATTCTGGCTTATCCGTGTCGTAAAAAACGCGAGCTTGAATTATGCGAAGCGAAAGACCCGTGAAGCAAAGGCATATCACAAGGTTCTCTACGAAAGCAAAAAATCTTCCGAAAGTGCGGACACTAACCTGCTTAAGGAAGACGCGAAGCGAATAGCCCTCGAAGCACTAAACAAGCTCCCGAAGGGCCTGAAGGAAGTGCTTATATTACGCGAATATGGCGACCTCAACTACAAGGAAATCGGCAAGGTACTTGGAATCACGGAAGGCAATGTAAAAATTCGCATGTTCCGTGCCAGGGAACAGCTTGAAAAGATATTGGAGGCTGATGATGTCTACATCTCTTAACAAAGATTTACACTCTGTGTACATCGACGGCGAAATGCCTGAAGGTTTTCTTTCTCAGTACGAAGCTATCGTAAATCAAGACGAAAAAGAAAAAGCCCGTCTCGAAAAAATGCAAGTTCTTCACAATCTTTTACAGGAAGACTCTGACAACAAAACGGTCTCCGATGAATTTTTAAATGCAAGCTTTGAGCGTCTTCAGACAAAAATGCGCTACGCAAAAACAATTGACTTTGCAAAAGAATCAAATTCTTCATTCATCAAGCCGTTCGCAAAATATGCGGCATCTTTTGCTGCGGCAGCCGCAGTCTTTGCAGTCATCTTCATTCCTGTTCACACAAGTTCGCTTAAAAACGCGAAAGAAACTGCCGTCGCCGCTATCAAAATCATGAAGCAGGATTCAATCGAGCCGATTGCAAAAAAGGATGTTATAGTAGACGGAAGCATAAACAAGGAAGATTTACCAAAAGTTCTCTCTTCAAGCTCAGTTGCAAAGACAGAAAATACTGGCGCTGGCGGCGAAGTTCTTCCCCGAGAGCAAAAGACAATTTCTGCGACAAGTCTTGTTTCAAGCGGAAACGGTTCTACAATCGCACGGAATTTGCGCGAGCAGCTTACGGCGGTTGACCCCTTCATTCCAGATTTCTCATCTTCTCCGATTCAAATAACAATCACTATTCCAAATTTTGGTGAAATCGGTAATAATATGCCAATAAACCAAGAGGAATAAGTGTCCGAAAAATCTAACATCAAAAATATATTTTCTCTGTTATTCAGAAAGTACTCGTTTTTCAGGGTACTTTCTTATGTTTTTATTGTAGCCCTTATTTTGTCAGGAATTTCTTTCTTTACGGTGCGGACAAAAAAAATCCCTGTAATTTCATCGGTCATTCCTGTCGTAGGACAAGCTGGCGACACAATGGTCATCCGTGGTTCAAATTTCGGTCAGATTCGGGGAAGTAGCTTCGTTGAAATCGGCGGAAACAGAATAACGGCAAGCGGCTACATCACCTGGACTGAAAATCTCATAAAGCTTACGATTCCGTCAAATGTTCAGGACGGGCTTGTCATTGTCGCCACAAAATCCGGCAAGTCAAAGCCGGGATTTTTTGCGAATGAAGCAGGGATTCCTGTTGCCGTTCAAAAAAACATAAAAGCAGTCGGTCCTACAATCACTCAGATTACTCCCTCTTCCAGCACGGTTGGTTCCCTAATTACCATTTTTGGCAGTGATTTTGGAATAAACAGGGGAAACAGCCGAGTTATTTTTACGGCAAACGCAGAAAAATCTTCGGACTTAGGAAGCGGACAAGGCGAAAAATTTTCAGATTTTGATTTTTCTGTAATTCCGGCCAGCGAAACTGACTACGACTACGAATTCTGGAGCGATTCAGAAATCAGGGTGAGGATTCCAGATGGCAGTGCAAGCGGAAACATATATGTTGAGACAGAAAAAGCAAAAAGCAACGCCATCAGCGAAGAAATCTCTACATCTGTCGGAAAAAAATCTTATACAGGCAGAAAAACATACATTTTACAGGTGAACGCCGACATCGATTCAATCGATACTAAAAACGGAACGAACATCACGCTCAGAGTTCCGCGGCCAATAACTTTTTCAAGCCAGCCTATGGCAAGTCTTACTGACTGCAGCCCCGAGCCTGTAATTTCTGATTTTAAAAACACCGTAATTCACCAGATTTCTCTTAAAAAAGCTACTTCAAAAAATGAAAAAATCAAATTTTCACACGATTTTGCCCTTTCAACCTATGCGGTAAACACAGAAATTATCGAAAAGAATGTAAAGCCCTACTCACAGAGCTTCAAAAAAAGGATTCTTTACCAGAACTCGACAAAATCTGATTCTTTAATCCTGTCGGATAATGAGGGAGTAAAGGCTCTTGCCGAAAAAATCATCACATATCAGAACGGAAAGGCTGAGTCAAATCCCTATATTCAGGCAAGGCTCGTTTATAATTATCTTCTTGAAAATTACGAGCTGAAAAAGGATTTAAGAAAAGCCGACAGCTCACCGCTGGATTTATTAAAGTCAAAAAAAGGCGACGCATACGATTTAGCAATTTTTTACACGACACTTCTTCGCGCGCTGGGGATTCCCTCGCTTCCAGTGGCGGGCATTTTGCTTGACTCAGAAATGAAAACTCAAAATCACTGGTGGACTGAATTTTACATCGAAAATTTTGGCTGGATTCCGGTTGACCTTTCTCTTGGGAAAGGAATGGACTACAATTCGTTCAGACCCGTTGAAAATGAAGCAGAATTTTATTTCGGAAACCTTGATGGCCAGCACATCGCTTTTTCAAGAGGACAGAACGAAGTCAAACAGACGATGAACGCAAAAAACAAGCTTGTCCATCGTCCTCGTTCTTACGCTTTCCAGACGATTTGGGAAGAATCCAGCGAAGGCAATGTAAATTACAGCTCTCTTTGGAATGTACCTGTTGTTTTGGGTGTTTATTAAGGGAATCTCGAAAAATTGGAGCAAATATGTTAAGAACTCTTTGGGAACTTTTTTCGGTCTTTTTTAAGGTCGGGCTTTGTACTTTTGGAGGAGGAATTGCTATGCTTCCGATTCTTGAAAAGGAGCTAGGCGAAAAACGGGGCTGGGTCACAAGCGATGAGCTTTTAGACTACTTTGCGATAGGTCAGAGCACTCCGGGAATCATTGCCGTAAATGTCGCGACCTTCGTAGGCTACAAAAGATCTGGCCTTATAGGAGCTTGTGTCGCAACCTTCGGAATGGTCTTTCCTTCAATCATAGTCATAACTCTGATAGCAAAATTCATTTCAAATTTCAGCGAGATTGAATGGGTAAAAAAAGCCCTTACCGGAATAAATGTTGCAGTTGCGGCAATTTTAACTTATGCCGTCATTAATTTTTCAAAGAAATCCGTCAAAAATATTTTTGGTTTTATTCTGCTTTTAATTGCCTTTGTCCTGATTTTTGTTTTTCATGTCGGAACGGTCTATGTGATTTTCGGGAGCGCGATTCTCGGTGTGATAATTGTGGCGTTAAAAGGGGATTTTAAAACCACAAATAACACTGATGTTGGAGCAAAATTATGATTGATTTTATGATTCAGCAGATACAGTCCCAGAGCGCGTTAGGTCTTTTGTGCCTTATCGGAGTGTTCTTTTATGTCGGCCTTATTACGATTGGCGGAGGACAGGTTGCAATCACGGTAATGCAGCAGGTTCTCGTGGACGAATTTCACCTGATAGACGACGCATTTTTCTTCAATATGGTCGCTATTTCAGAAAGCACGCCGGGACCTATAGGAATCAACATTGCGACTTACATCGGAACTGAGCTTTACGGAGTTTTCGGAGGATTTTTTTCAACGCTTGGTGAAGTTCTTCCGTCTTTAATCTGCATTATTTTAATCGCAAAATTTTTTGGCTCTTTTGCAGAAAAAAAAGGAGTAAAAGCAGCGTTTTCAACGCTTAGGCCTGCCGTTTCCGGAGTCATTGCAGTTGCGGCGGCAAAAATCATCATTATTGCCCTTTTTGTTGTCCGAGAAGGCTTTTTGATTTCTTCACCTTCAAGCTGGAATGAAAATGTTCAGATTTATGGAATAAGTGCGATTTTTTATTGTCTTTGCCTGATGGTTCTCTTTAAAACAAAACTGCACCCAGTTTTTTTAGTCTTGCTAGGCGCAGTTTTTGGCGTTATTTTTTGCTAAAAGGCGGCTTTGAATTCCCGTAAAATCACTTCTTTTCGGGGAAGTTCAATTTTTACTTCTGAATCAGGAATGCTTACAGGCTTATATTCTGCCCACGCTTCTTTTAAAGGAATCAAGGCCCGTTCATTCGGATATTTTTTCCATTCTCTAAAGCCTGTCTGCCGCTCTAGCGCGAAGGTGTCCTGACAGAGAGTGATTTCAAGAGGAATCCAGACCTTATCGTCTTGAACGATGTACATTCCATCTGAAATTGAAGAAGCATTTTTTACTGAAACGCCGGAATCAAAAGCAATGTAAATGTGACCAGGAACCGTGATGAATGCAGTTTCAATGCCGATTGCTTCAAAAAGTGCGCAATTCAAAATTGAAAGGTCGTCACAGTCGCCACCGTGATACAAAATCGTCTGATAAGGGAATTGAAGAAAGTCAACTGAGTCGGAGCCGATATTGTCGGTAAAGGCAGAAGAAGGGTCGATGACATAATTCATTCCATAGGCTTTTAAAGAACCAAAAAGTGCGGCCGCATACTGTATGTTCGTGTTTTTTGACGGGGAAAGCTCGTCACGGACTGTCGCCTGTACAAGTCGAGCAAAAAGAGCCGCACTCGCATCCTTTCCTGAAACAAAAGCCGCCGCCCGTTTATCGTCAGCCCAGTTCATATTGTTTCGTCCGAATGCAGAAAGTTCTAATGACTCTGTGTAAGTTTTTGTCTTTCCGAGCGACTTGTATTTTAAAATTACACTTGCGCTCGTTTTTTTGGGAGTCAGGTTCGTAAGAATCGTCTCGTCCAAAAAGGCCAGTAAATCTGCACTGAAGGTTTCGCCACGCTTAATTCTCTCGAATTTTACGGCAGTGTTCGGTTTTGTCATAAATTCTTCGATGAAGACCTGAACTTCAACATCTGTTAAGTCCGTAGGCTCCCTGTTCGTGAAAGTGACTTTTCCAAAGCTGTGGTCTGCGTAGTAGCTGAAGAAAACCGGAAAAATGCTCGAGGTTTCTTTTTCGTCCGTGTGAATCTCTGTGTGACCGAACAGTCCCCGTGAGAAATTGTATTTTAGGGCGACGCCAAGCTCTATGTTTTTATTGAAACTTGAGTCTGAATTTGCATAAGACTTTAGGCCGCCAAATGCACTGAGTGAAAATTCTGGAAGGACATAAAAATTAAAATATCCCCGCCCGCCATAGGAAAGGCCTGAAGCAGCAGGGAAATTCTGCTCTTCATCCTCGCTAACAGACCAAAGACCTATATTTCCCTCGGCACTCACAGAAAACCTGTCGAGAAATCTCAGCTCATAGCCCAAGCCAAAAGAGCCGTCAAAAAGCCAGAGAGAATCTATGCCGGAAGCTTTGATTTGAGAAGCAGTTCCTTCAAGTGAAAGAAAAATATTGTCACGAGAGCGCACGGTAAAGAGATTTAGGTCAAATCCGGCAGTGGCCCCGAAAGAATTATCAAAATTTTCTTCGAGAGAAATATTGTAAGTCGGCAGAGCTTTAAAAATCAACTCCATTGGGAAGGCCGGGAAAACAAAGAGAGGAATCAAAACGCTAAGAATCAGTTTTTTCGTGATTTTCATTTTTCCCCCAATTAAAGACCGAGTTTTGTATTTGCGTTTTCAAGACCTTTTTGAGCGATTCTGTTTGAAGAATCTTTTTCGAGAACTCGTTTATATTGGGCAGCCGCCTGAGAATAATTTTTTTCGAGCATATAGACATTCGCAAGATTGTTCATCGAAGAAAGAGAGGTAGATTTCTGGAATTCGGTCTTTGCTTCCGAGAGTCTTCCGGCGCGAAGATAAGCAAGGCCGAGCTTATTAGGGTCGCCTGCCTTTTTTGCACGGGAAATGACTACAGAAAGGTCTCCGTCGATATATTCAGAAATTGAAGCTTTGACAGCTTTGTCAAGCACGCTTTGAGAAGGAGTGACAATATGATTTCCGATGCCGCTGTAGACTGTCGGTGGATAAACCTCCCAAGAGGTGTGGACATCCGTAAATGTGTATTCATTTTCTTCGTCACTCTTAACAAAAGCGATTTGCTTTTCTGCCGCCTTTCGGCTCTGCGTAAAGCTTTTTCCAAATTCTTTCATTGAAAGACCAAAGTAAACATCAAATTCGTCAGAAATTACGCCCTCTGGATTTCCAAAGTGATTTCCTTCTGAGCCAGATTTTACCTGCATTCCAACAAGCACCAGAAAATCATCATTTGTACAGAGAATACCCGAAGGAACGCCGACAGTTTCAAGACAGCTTGCAAGAAGAACTCCGATTTCGTCCATATCACCAGAAAGATAGCTTAAGGTCTGCAAAGGATATTGAATCGAGTCAACTGCATCTGACTTATGAGAAGTAAGATATGGAGAGGATTTGTCTTCCTGCAATTTGACACCAGCGAGCACCAAAGAATTGTACAGGGCGGCCGCCGTAACGAGATTTCGGTTCATTCCCGTTGCATAGTTATTCCTTGCGATTCCCGCAACATATTTTGCGAATTCCTGAATTTCAGGAGTGTCTGGAGAAACGAATGCAGCCAAAGCAGATTCATCTGCCCAGAAAAATGAATTTCTGTTGAGCATATCGATTACGACAGTTTGTATTGACTCGCTTTTTTTTCCAAGGAATTCGTAATCAACTACGATTTCACCTGAAATTTTGCCATTTTCTGAAAATCTTAAAACCTCAGATGAAAAATCAGCCGTAAGAGGAATGTCAACCGAGCCGTATTTTTTGACATACCCGAAACTTGCGACTTCAAGAGTTGAGGCCGTGTATTTTCCAGCCCTGAACGAAACCTTTACATTTCGGATTTCGCCACCCTCATTGTTTCGGAGCGAAACTGTACCAATCGGATATTGGCGGTAAGTTGACATAAAAAGAGGAAGCGCATAAGAATCCTGCTCAAAGCTTGAAGTAAATGAAGAAGAGCCTTTTTTGCCGACATTCGCAGTGAATTTGATTGAAAGACCTACGAAGGGACCAGAAAGAATTTCGTCAGAATCTGAAGTAAGATATGAAACATAGCCGCCGGTCGCGCTTAAAGTCCAGTTTGGTGAAAATCTGAAGCCAATGTCTCCATAGCCACGGTAGTATAAATCTGACCAAGACTCGTTTTGGCCGTCTATTTTTAAATTCAGCTGATAGATGCCGCCTGCACCCCCAAGTCCTAAATAAAGGCGTGAAAGAGGGAAAAAATATGCTCCGAGGGAAAGCCCGGCCCCGCCGGCAAAAACATTGTCATCCAGTCCCTCTGGAGTTGAAAGAGCCGTATTTCCTTCGATACCAGCTGTTAAAAATCCGAACAAATCTGCTTCGGCCCTTGCAAATCCTGCAAAACCAGTACCCATTTTTTCCTGACTCGGAACAAGCACGCTCGGTGTAAGAGTAAAAGAAATGTCAAAAGCGTGCAAATTTGCTATAAAAAAAAGGGTGCAAAAGGAAAGCGTAAAAAACTTTTTCATACCTTCTCCGAACTTTTAAGATTATTTAATTATAACTAGAAAGAACTTATATTTCAATGAAATAACAAAAATTCGACAGCTTTAGTTTTTTCGTGGTATAATCGAAGTATGAGTACACATATTAACGCACCAGAAGGTGCAATCGCGCCAAATATTTTACTTCCGGGAGACCCTTTAAGGGCAAAATTCATCGCAGAAAATTTTTTGGAGGACGCAAAGTGCTACAATGAAGTCCGCGGAATGTTCGGATTTACAGGCACTTACAAGGGCGTTCCTGTAAGCGTTCAGGGAACAGGAATGGGCCAGCCTTCTCTCTCGATTTATGCAACAGAGCTTTTTAAATTCTACGGCGTTCAGACTGCAATCCGTGTGGGAACCTGCGGGGCTGTAAACGAAAACACCAAACTTCGGGACACAATCATCGTAAACTCGGCTTGCTCAGACTCTTCTCTTTTGAATCAGCGATTTGGTTCCCTTCATTTCGCTCCTACGGCAAATTTTGACCTCGTTCGTGCAGCAGACAAAATCGCCTCAGGAATGGGCATTCGCTATTCTGTTGGCTCTGTGGCTTCAAGTGATTTTTTCTACGACAAAAATGAAAACTGGAAAAAGTGGGCTGAATACGGAGTTCTGGGAATCGAAATGGAAAGTGCCGAACTTTTCACCCTCGCAGCGGAATTCAAACGCCGGGCTATGGCGATTATGACAGTAAGCGACCACATTCTTCTTGGCGGAGCTACGAGCGCCGAAGAGAGACAGACAAGCTTCACGAATATGATGCGTCTCGCGCTCGAAACGATTGTCCAAGTTAATGCGTAAAAGCCGTCATTTCGACACCGTTCATTGCTGATTACTCTTGTGCTAACTTCTAAACTTTAGTATTCAAACTGCCGAAATTTGAATATAATAGACTAGGTGGGAAATTATGCCAGGATTAAATCAGCTAAAACAATTTACTGAAGACATGCGGGAAATTGGCGACGAAGTAAAAATTCGAGCTTCCCGCGGTGAAAAAGTCGCTCCTCTTCCGCTTCCGAAGGGAATTTCTGAGGCAGACGACTCAAATGATTTTATAATCGGTCTTCCGACAAAGGAAAATATTGAGGCCTTATCTGAAACGCCTCAGCAAGAAGAAGACCCGTACGCAAATGCTGATATTTCCTCAATTCTTGGCGAAAGCACGGACACAAGCCTTGACTCTATTTTAAATCCCACAGTCTCAGCAGATGATGACGATTTGGCAGAATTTTTAAACGATTCCCCTAGTCTTACAGAAGATTTATCCCCTCTTCCTGAAGAAACGGCTGACGCTGAAAGCAATGAAGAGCCTCAAAAGGAAGAAACGCCCCTCGAAGATATGGATTTGGCCTCGCTTTTGGGCGATGTGGGAAATCTTGATGCTCCAGATGATTTTGGCACAAAAGAAAATCCTGCCGCAGAAGAAAAACCTGTTGAAGAAGAAAGTCCTGCCGCAGAAGAAAAGTCGAATATAGAAGAGTCTGGTGAAGAAATCAATTTAAATGATGATATTCCGGAGTCGATTTTAGAAAATGACGGAACACCTCCCGCTTCACAAGCGACAGAAGAGCCAAAATCAGAAGACACATTTGATTTATCAGGTCTTGGAGATTTAGGAAACCTTGATGAAAACGCCGGTTCTGATAATTTATCAGAAAGCAATGAGAGCGAAAAGCTTGACTTGGGAAATTTTGACATTGACTCAATGATTTCTGGCGATGAGCCATCTTCAAGTGAAGAAGCAGGAAGTGAGCCTGCCGTTGATTCAGAGCCTTCTGCAGAAAACACTGCCGTTAACGAAGGCTTTGCCGCCACTCCGGCTGACCTGGGAGAAGGCGGCTCTTCAAGCGAAAGCGGCCTTAATCTGGGAAATCTTGATCTCGATGCAATGATGTCAGGCGATGACTTTCCGATGATGGATGATACTTCTTCTGAAGGCGGTGAAATTCCTAATGCTTCCGACGATGTTCCTGGCGAAGAAGAAGTGTCGCTCGACTCCTTCAATCCTTCAGAATTTGATGCCAGCGCAATGGAAGGAGTTGAATTTGGTCCGCCAGCTTCTGGAGACGAATTTCAGCCGACAGATGACGCGCTGGCAGCCAGCGATGATTTTGTTCTCGACGATAATTTTGAAATTCCGGGCTTTTCAAACACAGAAACTGCCGATTTAGGAAAGAAAAAGCCTCTTTTAGATACAGTTGATTTTTCTCAGGGAAAGGAAGATCGTCCAAAGAACAGCCTCACGGACGAAGAATACGCGCTTTTCAAGAAAAATCTTTCAAATTATCCTCTTAATCTTAGAATTGCAATTGAGGATTTTATCGCCCGTGACGAATTTACGGATGAGGTTGTCTTTGAGGTTATCGAAAAAGTTCTCAAAAAGACATCTGCACGGCAGCTCGCCACCCATCTTGAAAAAATTCTTGATGTCTCAATCAGTATTCCGCGAGACTTTGAGCATCGCTCCTTCGCAGAATACGAAGCATACAAGCAGTCGTTCCAGTATCAGCTCAAAAACAGGATTATTCCGGCAGCAATAGTCGGAGTTATCCTGGCCTTCGTATGCTTCGGTCTTTTTAAGGCAGGTCAGCACTTTATCTACAAGCCTGTTATGGCGAACATTCACTACAAGCAAGGCTACACTCTCCTCGAAGCGAGCGAATTCCCCCAGTCAGAAGAAGAATTTAAAGAAGCCGTCTCTTACAGGCCAGTCAAAAAATGGTTCTTCAAATACGCTCAGGGCTACAGGGCAAAGAAACAGTACGAGCGGGCTGGAAATATGTACAGAAACACTCTCCTTTTCTTTGACCACGACAAGCAGGCAGGGCTTGAATGGGCAGAAATGGAACTTTATGACAGGGCAAACTATGAAAAAGCCGAAGAAATCACTCGCCGCGAAGTTCTTGACTATCATATAAACGATGCGGACGGAATCCTTCTTCTCGGAGATATTTTCCTTGAATGGGCAGAAGTCGATGAGTCAAAATATGAGCTTGCAAAACAGCAGTATCTTGATTTGATGCAAAGATACGGACAGAACAATGTCTATCTTTCGAGAATGTTGTGCTATTATATCCGCACTGACAAGCTTCGTGAGGTTCTTACTTACAAGAATATGCTTTACACGCCTGGAAATGACAGGCAAAACCTTAAGACCCTTGAAGCGAGAGACTGGACAGAACTTTCTGGCTATCTTCTTGAAAAGCTTTATGGCGTTCTCTCTAAAAACGACGAATATCTGCGCTCTTCTATCGAAGATGTTCTCGCAATGCTGAATCTTGCTGTCAAAGCTGATTCCCGAAATCCAGTGGCACGCTACAACCTTGCTCGATATTTCATTCAGAACGGAAACATCGAGCAGGCAAAAATCGAGCTTGAGCGAAGCCTTGACCTTTTCAACGCTATTTCTGTCAGAACGAAGAAAAATGTTTACCGCGAAATTAACGCTACCCGAACCTTGGGCGAGCTTTACGCTTCAAATAAGGAATATATTAAAGCCCAGGAAGTCTACACACGAGGAATAAACCTTTACAATGAGGAGCATGAAAATTCTGAGCTTGAAGGGGACTCTAACACAGGCAGGCTTTTCGCAGATATGGGAGATTTGGACTACTTTATCTCAGGGGATGTCGATGATGCGCTTTACAACTATGAGATGGCCATTCAGACAAAAAATGATACGCCGTCAATCAACTATAGGGTCGGTGCAATTTACTACAACAAAAAGAACTATGACAATGCGCTCGCCTCATTCCTTAAGGTCAGCGAAAAGGAGCCTGGAAATTTCAATCTTCTGCTTTCTCTTGGAAATGTGCTTTCCCTTCGCGGGGACAATTTTGCGGCCGAAAGCTATTATTCAGACCTCTTAAGGAAGCTCGATAATTCCCGCGACACGAGCAAATACCTTTTGCCACAGCAAGATGCAGATGATTTTGAAATGGTCGATTTGTACCTGAAAGCGAACAACAATCTGGGCGTAACGCTCCACAGATTGGCCCGGCAAACTGGCGACAGCAACAAAAATGCCGAATCTATGGTGCGACTTCAGGATTCTATGCGCGCTTATGACGCTCTTACAAGAAACCAACAGACTATGGTTCGCCTTGAAGGAAGCAATCTTGCCGCACAGAACTCAAAATATATAACTCACCCGCTTCCAGATTTTGAGCCTGCAATTTATACGGACATTCCACGCCTTTTGACAGGAGAAAAGGCTCTTGAGTAAATATTTTTGCTTTAAGATTGGAATTGAACTCAAAAAGCAGCTGATTTCGCTCCGAAAGGAATTTTTTAGAAAGACGATTCACATTTGCACAGCTTTTGTTCCGACAATGCTGCATTTTGCATATATTCCAACTCTAATTTGCCTTTTTTTTGCGGGAGTCTCTTATATTGTTGCAGAAAAATTGCGCTCGGCAGGACATGAAATCCCGCTTATTTCAGATATAACCGCCGCCGCCGCCCGAAAACGCGATGAAAACAAGTTTGTTTTAGGCCCCGTAACGCTGGTTCTCGGCGTTTTACTTGCAAGCCTTTTGTGGGAAGAGATTCCTGCTGCCTGCGGAATTTACGCCCTTGCCTTCGGTGACGGACTTGCAAGTCTGGCTGGAAAAACCTTAGGAAAAATCCACATTCCCTACACGCACGGAAAAACCGCCGAAGGAAGCCTGACTTGCTTTGCCGCAATTTTTTCGTCTTGTTTTTTTGTGACACAAAACTGCCAGATTGCGCTCGTTGTCGCTACGGCTGGCGCCCTTTTTGAAGTCCTTCCGCTAAAAGATTTTGACAATCTGATTATTCCTGTTCTGATTGGCGGAATTGTCACGGCTATGAAGTGAAAGACAGGGCAGCCCTTTTCAGCTTTGAAAATGACACTTTTTGAACTTATTGGTCATCCCCGTCTTTCAGTATAAAATTGAAGGCGTAGTGGTTGAATTCACCGAAACTCAATAACTCATTGTAGAGGGGGGCGACCGTTTTCACCGGTTTTGTTCAGGAACTGGCTCTGGAACGGAAACCGCCGCGTCCTCTTTTTTTCTTCAATATTTACTGAAGCGGGAGTATTTTTATTTTTCTACAGCGTTGCGATTGTTCGTTCAAGGCGGGCCAAAGCACGCTCTTTTCCAAGAACAGCGATTGAACCGATGAGCGGTGGAGAAACCCTACTTCCAGTGACGGCCATTCGGATTGGCATCATGAAATCACCCAACTTGATTCCGAGTTTTTCTGCCGTTTCTTTTGCGAAATTCTCCGCGCCTTCGTGGTCTGTCTCAAAGACTTTTGCAACAAATTCCCTTGCATTCTCCAGAACTTCTTTTGTTTTTGCCTGGTCAAGTTTTTTGGGGATAAGCTGCTCGACTGGTGGAACGGCCGGCTCAGTGAACATAAAGTGAACCATCTCAGCCGCCTCGGTAAGGAACTTGAGTCGTTCCTGAATGAGAGGCATAAGGCCCATAAGAGTCTTCTTGACATCTGCGCTTGTCATGTTCATACTCTTGTCTACGCAGTAAGGCTCGCCGTCCTCTCCCAGTGCCACGCCTGAGAATTCCGGACCTACATTCGGCTTTGGCTGTGGATTTTCAGGATTGATTTCAAGAGTTGCATCTCCTGTTCCCGTGATGAATGGCAAAGTCCATTTGTAAAGTTCTTCTGTTGAAAGCTGACGGATATAGTTTGCGTTGTAGAATTCGAGTTTTTTGTAGTCGAAAACAGCTGGAGCCTTGTTAAGATGCTCAAGCCTGAACCTCTGGGCAAGCTCGTCCAGAGTGTAGAAGTCCCGGCCTTCCTCGTAAGAGCAGCCCAGGAGAGCCACATAGTTTACGATAGCCTGTGGCAAATATCCTCGCGCGCGGAATTCATTCAAAGATGTTGAGCCGTGTCGTTTTGAGAGTTTTTTGCCGTCGCTTCCGTTTACCATTGGAAGATGGCAGAATTCAGGATGCTCCC
>CALGGS010000178.1 GCA_937915735.1 uncultured Treponema sp. | reverse complement strand
AAACATCCACGACAACGCTTACGAAACAGCCAAAAAGTACGCTCCAAGCGCAACAATCGACTACGTTTCAGGCGCAAACATCTACGGCTTCTTAAAAGTCGCTAGAGCAATGATGGCTCAAGGTCTTGTATAATAAGCAAGAAAATTGCCCGAGCGATGACGCCGCCTGCGCGTGAGCGCAGAGTAAATCTTACTTTGCGACTCTCATGGCTCAGGGTCTTGTGTAATGCATAATTCCTAATTTTTTCGGGACAATGCTTTGCTCGTCTCGGTTTTCCCGCTCTTCCTTTTGGTTGGGCGGGATTTTTTTTAGTCAGAACAAAGCAAGTGTCATTCAGGGCGAAGCGAAGATTCCAATTCCTTCACCAAATCTGCGAACACATCAAGGGCTGCCTGAATGCTCTCGCTTGACGACATATCAACGCCGGCGATTTTAAGGCTCTCGATTGGATATCGGCTTCCGCCACTCTTTAAGAACTTAAAGTAATCTTCCCGCTCTTTTTCGCCACCCTGTGTGACTCGTTTTGCCAAGGCTAGGGAAGCTGAAATTCCTGTCGCATATTTGTAAACATAGTATGCCCCATAAAAATGCGGGATTCTTAATCCTTCCATATCACTTTCGTTTTCAAAATGCATTTCCGGACCAAAGTATTGCTCCAAAAGCTCCCTGTAAATTTTTCTTAAGACTTGGGCTGAAAGTGGCGTTCCGTTTTCTACAAGTTCGTGAGCTTTAAGCTCAAATTCTGCGAACATAGTCTGACGGTGAAGGGTGGCAAGAATGTCATCTGCCCTCATCGAAAGAAGATACGCTTTCATTTCAGGAGTTTTAGCTTGTCTCAAAAGATATTCAAAAACAAGCTCCTCGTTGAAAGTAGAAGCGACCTCGGCCTCAAAAATCGTGTAGTTGTAGCACATAAAGGGATTGTTTGTCTTTGAATAGTAAGTGTGCATTGAGTGCCCGCCTTCATGTGCCATAGTAAAGACATCGCGAATCACATCGTCCTTGTAGTTCAAAAGAATGTAAGGGTAGCCGCGGTAAGCTCCGGATGAGAAGGCACCGCTTCGCTTACCTTTGTTTTCGTAGCGGTCAGCCCAGCCGTTTTTAAGACCGTCACAAAGTCTGTCTGTGTATTCTTTTCCGAGCGGGCTAAGGGCATTCCTGCAGATTTCGACCGCCTCATCGTAGCTCGTTTTTGTCTCAACATTTTTTACGAGAGGAACATAAACATCATAATGGCGAAGCTCTGAAACTCCTAAGATTTTTTTTCTAAGAGAATAATATTTGTGGAGTGTCGGAAGATTTTTGTGAACCGTTTCAATCAAGTTCCTGTAAACTGACTCTGGAACCTTGTTTCCGTAAAGAGCCGCTTCGAGTGAAGATTTATATCCTCTTGCCCGGGCGACGAAAACATCCTGATTCACGCTTCCCGCATAAAGGCTTGCAATCGTGTTCTCGTGTTTGACAAAGGCCTCGTAGAAATTTTTGTAAGCCTGTTCACGAACTGCACGGTCGGGATTGTGAAGAAAAGTCGTAAAAGTGCTTTGTGTGAGAGGTTTTTCCTCGCCGTTTACGGTGACGCTCTTAAATTGCAAGTCGACATTCGTTAGTAAAGAAAAAGCTTTGCTTGCAGTTTCGCTCGATTCAGTCTGGAGAGATAAAATCCGCTCTTCCTTTTCGCTCAAAGTGTAGGGCTTATGATGAAGTAATTTTTCCAAAAAGATTTTGTAATCGGCGAATTCCGGTAAATTTTTCCATTCGTTGATTTTTTCGTCTGGAATAGACATAAGCTCAGGACTGAAGAAAGAAGTCTCGCTTTCGGCACTAGAGTAGGCCATCATCGCACGGCCTTCCATATCTTGTGCTTTTGAATCGCTTTCATCGGCTGTGTGCAGCAATCCTGCATATTCGTGGACAGTCTCAATCACTTTTTCGAGTTCTTCATTCGCTTTTAAACAGCTTAAAAGACTCTCAGGGCTTTCGCCCAGCTTTCCCTTAAAAGAAAGGACTTTTTCTGTAAGTTTTTTGATAGAAGAAAGGTCTTTTTCCCAGTCTTCGTCAGATTTGTATAGGGTAGATAAGTCCCATTTGTCGCTTTCCGGGACTTGGTCTCGTGTAGGAATTGTATTTTTATTCATAGAAAGAATTATAAAGTGAAATGTGAAAAGTGAAAAGTGAAATGTGATGCTGCTGATTTGAGTGCGACAATTACGGCGACTGTTAGCGCGGACAGCGTTAGCGAACCATCCGTGTGATAGGTTCCTCATAAAGCAGTCTGGAGAAAATATAGATTGGTGTCATACGACACTTCGCGTGAAAAACAGCAAGGGATGGAATAATAGAAGCAGGGCTTGTGAGAAAAACTTGACTTTGCGGGGAATATGGTGTATCTTAAAAATGAAAGGTGCACCCGCTCCAAAGCGGATTGCCCCATATGGGTATAGTTTTTAGTCTTTTCGGACTTTAAGCCCATCCTGAGTGCAAGACAGGATGGGCTTTTTCATTCACTCTTTTTCTTCGTTATTTTTGCGAAGGTACTCAAGTAATGCAAGGACAAGTAGCGACAAGTTAATCGCTAACGAAAGAATTTCGTATATCGTCATCTTGAGCCTCCTACTATCATTATTCCAGTCCTATTGCTAGAACCAGTAGAGTTCGGGGGCAAGTTTCCGCCCTGTCACGGGTGCTATTATAATATACTATAAATTTGTTTCTGTGACAAGTAAAATGAATCGTCTGTCGTAGCATTTCGCCTGCGGCAAACACAAGGGTGACATTTGTGTTAATCCGTATTAATCTGTGGTTTCTCCACTCTCGCAGTTGGCAGACTCCGTCATACGGAATTCCGGTTCAGGCTCTCGCAAAACAAAATTAGATATTGCAAAGCAAAAAAAAAACTTCGTTTATCTGGCGTGACCAAACTCACAAACAAATAGGACACCCCGCGCACAAAAAAAACTGTCCGTG
>CALGGS010000177.1 GCA_937915735.1 uncultured Treponema sp. | reverse complement strand
AGAACCTTGCTCTGAATGTCGTCTCCAAGCCTGTAATTGTCCTTTATTGTCCAGACTTTTACGCCTTTTTCCATCAGAAGATTTAAGACTGACATAATCATAAAAAGGCTCCGGCCAAGGCGGGAAAGCTCGGAGCAGATTATAAGGTCGCCTTTTTCAACCCGAAAAATCAGTTTTCCAAGTTCCCGCTTTTTAGGCTCAACAGTGCCGCTGACAGTCTCCTCAATCCAGTCGTCAATCAAAATTCCTTCCTTTTTGCAGAATTCTGTTATCTCATAACGCTGGTTCTCGACAGTCTGCCTGTCACAGCTCACCCGAATATATCCGTATGTCATATTTTTCTTCCCACAATTTCATAGATTTTTTTCATATCAAGATGCCTGCGAATCGTTTGAGCCAACAAATCATACTGACTTTCCTTAAATCCCGCCGCCGATGACTGAGATTCTTCATATTGCAGGATTGGCGAAGCATCTTTCCCCCGCAAAAGCCTGACGAATTCTTCCCTTGCTTCCCTGCCATCAAAAAGTCCGTGAATGTAAGTTCCGAAAACATTGCCCCTCACCGCACCTTCTTTCTTCGTGTCGCCGGTAACGCTGTCCGTAATTTCAGAAAAATAATTTTTTTCCGCTCCGTCAATAAAACTCGTCTGCCCCTGATGAATCTCATAGCCAGACACAGGAATAAAATGCGCTTCTTCAAATTCTGCTTTTCCCGTCACCCGTGTAAGCGTTTTCTTTTCAGAGAAAACCGTCTCGACAGGAAGCAGGCACAGAGCCTGTATCTCACCGTCTTGTTGACCTGCAGCCGAAAGCCCCCTTTCAAAAATCCTCTTTCCAAGCATCTGAAAACCGCCGCAAATACCAGCGATAACCGTGCCTTTTCGCTCTTCCTCTTGAATACGCTCGGCAAATCCTGAATTTTTCAGCCATTTTAAGTCATCAGGAGTGTTTTTTGTTCCCGGAATTATAATTCCGTCTGGAAAACCCAAATCCTTAGGTTCTTTTGCATAGTAAAGGTTTATTCCCGGATGATTTTGAAGAGGAATAAAATCCGTAAAGTTTGAGATATGGGGCAAACTAACTACCGCTAGTTGTATTTTGTCGGAATTTTCTTGAAATTTTGTCAGGGTGTGTAAATTTTCAGACAGGGAATCCTCATCATCAAGCTGAATTTTGACATACGGAATTGTCCCGACGCAGGGAATTCCCGTTTTTTCTTCTATCATTCTGATTCCGCTTTCTAAAATAGACTCATCTCCGCGAAATTTATTGATAATAAAGCCTTTAATTCTCGACCGTTCCTCAGGCTCTAAGAGTTCTATCGTTCCATAAAGCTGTGCAAAAACACCGCCTCGGTCAATATCCGCAACTAAAATCACGGGGCTGTCAGCAATCTCTGCCATTCCCATATTCACGATGTCATTTTCTTTGAGATTTATTTCTGCCGGACTTCCCGCCCCTTCAATGACAATAATATCATTCTTTTCTGCTAATTTTTCGTAAGCCGATTTTATTTTTGGCACAAGGGATTTTTTAAATGCAAAATATTCCTTTGCGCTCATATCACCAAGAACTTCACCGTTCACAATCACCTGGCTTCCTGCATCGCTGTTCGGTTTTAGCAAAATCGGATTCATCAAAACACTCGGCTCAATGCCCGCCGCCTCCGCCTGCATAACCTGAGCACGCCCCATTTCAAGACCCTCGCTCGTCACGAAGGAATTGAGAGCCATATTCTGAGATTTAAATGGAGAAACGGAAAAGCCATCCTGCTTAAAAATCCGGCAAAGTCCTGCCACAAGAAAGCTTTTTCCGGCATTGGACATTGTCCCCTGAATCATAAGGGGAGTAGACTTACACTCTTTATTTTTAGAAAAAAAATCTACGAGTCCCTCCGCTGCGACTCCGCCACAAACATCTCTTTTTGTCCGGGCTGCCAGAATTCGTGAATATTCGCTGTTTTCCTCAAAAAAATCTTCTTCCAAATCATAGAGTCTTTGGATTTGTCTTTTGCACTCGTCAAAATCCCTAGATAAAAGAGAGATTTCATCATTTCCAACACAAAGGATTCTGTCCGCTGATTTTAGGGCAATATCTATTTCATGCAGAGAAGCGATAATCGTAACTCCGCTTTTGCTCAATTTTTTTATGATTTTTAAAAGCTCAAGCCGCCACTTTATGTCAAGATAAGATGTAGGCTCGTCCAAAATCAAAAGGCTTGGCTTCTGACAAAGGGCGCGCGCAAACAAAATCCGCTGCTTCTGGCCGTCGCTCAAATGCAAAAATTGCTTTTCACTAAAGCCTTCCGCCTTTACGAGCCGGATTGCCTCGCTCACGGCCTTTTCATCTTCCGTCGTTAAGTGACCAAAATGTCCCGTGTGCGGATAGCGTCCCTGAGAAACAAGCTCGCGCGCCGTCATAAGCTCAGGCTTTACGCTCACCGTCAAGAGCGCGGAAACCTCCCTTGAAAAGTCCTTTAATGAAAAGTCAGTTAGATTTTTCCCGTCTAAGAAAATCGCTCCTTCTATCGGCTCAATTTCCTTGATAAGAGTTTTTAAAAGCGTACTCTTCCCCGCTCCATTCGGCCCGATTAAAGCCAGAAATTCGCCCTTATTCACGGAAAGTGAAAAAGGCTTTTGGAGAGGAGAATCATAACCGACAGAAAGAGAATTGAAGGTAAGGTTCGTCACAAAAGAATTATATCCTTACACGGTAAACTGGTCGACCTGCTCTCCCATCTCCGAGATTGAATTCTCCATAAGCTTTGAGATTTGTGAAAGAGTGTTTCCAGTGTGGTTGATTTTCTGCGCGCTTAAGCCCATTTCGTTCATTCTCTGCTGAATTGAGTCGGTTTCGCTCTGCAAGTGACCGATTTCGCTCATAATCGCCCGGCTGTCCTTCGTCATATCCTTTGAGGCGCTCTGGACCTCTGTCGTGCTTTCGTTCATTGAGTGAAGAGCCTGCGTAATCTGAACAGAGCCTTCCTGCTGCTCGCTCATCGCCGCCTTTATCTGCTGAACGAGATTGTCCGTATCCTGAATTTCTGAGGCAAGGTGAGCGTAGCCTTGAACGCCTTTTTGTGTCGCCTGAACGACTGAACCGATTGTGTTCTGAATATTTTTGAGCTGGTCTCCGATTGTCTTTGACTGACTTGAAGATGTTTCTGAAAGCTTCCGGATTTCGTCCGCAACGACGGCAAAGCCTTTTCCCGCCTCACCTGCGTGAGCCGCCTCAATTGCCGCATTCATTGCAAGGAGGTTTGTCTGCTCTGCGATTGAAGCTATTACTGTGTTAGCCTCGCTCAAAAGCTTTGACTGATTTTCAATTTCTGAAATCTGATTTTGAAGCTCGTTCTGGGTTTTTGCCCCGCTTTCAGCGTCCCCTGCCAAGGTTCTGAATGAGCTTGCCATCTGATCAACATGACGGTTTACTTCGCTGATGTTTCCAATCATCTCCTCGACCGCACTTGAAGCCCCCTGAACTGACTCAGACTGAGCTGAAACAAGATTTTCGAGAGAAGAAATGCTTGTTAAGATTTTGTTTACGCTGTTCGCCGTGCTTTTTACACTCTGATTCTGGGAAGTAAGATTTTCGTCCATCTGCTTGATGCTTGAATTTATCTGAGTGATTGCCGCCATTGTCTCGCTCGTTGACTCATTAAGGCTTTCACCTGCCTCGTTGAGCGAATTCTTTGTATTCTTCATGCTTCCAATGATTTCCTGAAGCTTTTCAGTATAGGCGTTGAAACTATCTGCAACATCGCCGATTTCGTTCTTTGATTTTACGCTGATTCGCTTTGTAAGGTTTGCCTTTCCCTGACTGATTTCGTCAGCATTCTCGCTGATGTTGTCCCGGATGATTTTTAAAGGCCTGGTGATTTTTCGTGTAGAAAAACCTGTCAAGAATGCAACAACAAGCGCAAAAACAATGCATACGGCAAGAGTTATGTTCATCGTGCTGTAGAAAGTGTGGTAAACGGTTGAATAAGGACAGAAAGCAACAATCTGATAGCCTGTGTGCTGGTTTGTGACTTTTTTTGTAAGATAGGTGCTGTAAGTTCCTCCTGGGACTGAAACCTCACCATTAGAGTCGCTTGAAGAAAGGAAATCCACAAGTTCTGGGATTCCGACTTCCGAAACATTCTTGAAGTTATTTTTTCGGATTCCGGTGTCAGCAAGAACAGTTCCGTCAGATTGAATCATCATCATAAAGCTGCCTTCGCCCAAATTCAGTTTTTCAAGAATTGTGTTCAAAGTATCAAGGGAAACTTCAATAGAAGCGTTTCCGATGAACTCATTGTATTCGTTGTAGACACTCCGCGTGATTCCAACAACCGTTGCCCCGACAGTTGAGGCAAATGCGTCGGTAATCATCACCTTACCATTGCCTTTGTTCGCCGTTGCATACCAGCCTCGTTTTCTAGGGTCATATCCGCCGGACATAGAGCTGTCGAAGTTAGTCGCATAGCCGCCCCACTTTGTTCCGATGTAGATTTCCGCAATGTCAGAGTCGTTTTTGGCAAAAAGCTTACAGATTGCACGAATATTTTCTTCGGTCTCGCTTTTTTCATAACCCAAAATCTGAACCGTGCCGGTTTCGTTCACAAAGGAATGAATCGTCTCGTCACTTGCCCTTACTTCGTCACAGTCGGCGAACATATTAAGCTCGTTTTCTTTTGCCTCAAAAAACATTGATATTGACTCAGAAAAGCTTTCCGTCGCCGTTCCTGCGCTTTCATAAAAGTTATTCAGACAGTAACCGGAAAAAAAGTGTCCGATTAAAAAGAAAGAAAGAAAGACCACCAAAAGAATGATGAACGCCACACTGAAAGAAAGCTTGCTCGAAATAGAAACCCGTTTCCTTGCCATAAAAAAACTCCTGCTTATATATTCGACTGTTTCATTTACTTATTTTGCGTCAATCAATGACTTGTTGCTTTTGTCCGATGAAGTTGCCCAAACGCTCGTAAGATTTGGAAGGGACAGAAGAACTGGATTTGATTTTTCGTCAGTCACCAAAATTCCTTCTGCGTAAAGATTCAGCGGGCTTGAGCCATTGACTGCGACATCGCTCTTATTTTTAAGATTTAAATTTTTGTCATAAGAAGCGACATAATTTTTGCCCTTTTCAGAGATAATCACATAAAAATTGTCTCCGTCCTGCACGAGGGATGAATTTTCTGAGAGAATCTCATTGCTTTCTTTTTTGATTTCAAGGCTTTCTGAGTCTACAAGGCAAAGCTTTACGGCAGAATGTTTGTCGTTCACGCCGCAGACGGCAAGGAAGCCCTCGGATGTTTCAAAAATCGTCTTTTCGCGGATTTGCTTCAGGCCTGATTTTTTGACGACTGCCCCGCTTTCCTTTTCAACCGTCATTAGAGAATAAAGCTTGTTCTTTTCGTCAGCAATAAAGAGACTCGTTATATAATTTTTGCTCTGCTCTGCCTCTGTAAGTGATTCTTTCTGAAGGTCTGCCTTATCTTTTGCAATCTGCTCTTTTTCCTGCTTTACTTCTTCAGTTTTTCGGTCAGCGATTTTTTGCTGTTCGCTGGATTCTTTTGCGCTTTCCTTTGCTTTTTCTTTGTCACCTTCTTTTTTTGCCTGAGCCGCATCCTTTTGAGCATCCTTTGCTTTTTCACTTGCATTCTCGGCTTCTTTTTCTTTGATTTCGGTCATTTTTTCACGAACTTCGGTGCTTTTGTCTTCGTCCTGCCTCAATGCCTCGATAACCTTGTCGTCACTGATTTCAGATGTTTCGACACTTGCCCCTTCTTCTGAAATTTCTCCCAAAGGAATTACGAGCTGAGTTTTTCCAGCCCATTCTTCCCAATTCGTGCTTAAGCCTACTGAATCTTCTGTTAGATATGTAAGAACCGCACTTTTGTATTTTGAAGAGAACTGAGAGAGATTTCCCCGATAGACTGCGTTATAAACCGTAATAAAGACCGCAAGAGTTTCTGAATCCTCCTGACTGTAGCCGTAAGCCGCCATTAAATAGCCGGTGATGATTCTCCGAAGGTTTGTGATATGGTCAACTCCCGCCGTTGGATTTAAAAACAGAATGTCGGCGTCCAAGCCTTTTTCATCAAGACTGCCAACGACATGGTAGAGGGAATATTTTGCATAAGGCTCGACAGACTGCGGATTTTCCACATCGGAAGAAACTTGCTCACCCAAATGCCTTCCGATTCCCATAATCGCCGAGCGACTTTCGATAACCGCGTGAGGGCCAGAATAATTTTCAAACTGAATCTGCTCGCTCTGAGAGGCTTCCAATTCACTTTTATTTACATCTACAGCAAAAGAGGCAAGACTAAGAAAAATACCCGATAAAACGAAAACAAATTTCTTCATATAGAAACATTATAATCCGTTTTAAAAAAATTATAAAGAAAAATTTTAAATAAAGGAAAGTACCCGGTCAAAAGTCGAGTTTTGTAAAAAGTATGTCATTGCCGTGTTCGACAGTTTGTCATTGCCGCACTTGATACCCTGTCATTGCCCGGCTTGACCGGGCAATCTCACGCAGGGGATTTTGATTCTGCTAATCCTTTACGACCATTAAGCTTGATTCCTGATACTTTGGCAAAAAGCGCTTGATTCCGCTGTTCTCAAAGCTCACCGTGATTGCGTACTCCCCTTCGTCGTTGACGGTCGTGTTGGCGATAATGCCGTAGCCGTAGTCGTCGTGATAAACCTTCGTTCCGCGGCAATATTTCTTTTTGATTGGGTCGCTTTCGACATCTGGATGGCTCAAGCCCCGCTCGCCGTAGTCTCCGCCGTGAAAACCAGATTTTCTGTAGCTTGAAGGCAGATGGCCTATTGCTTTTACGCCCTCTTCTCCCATTTCAAGCAAAAAGGGACTTGCCCTCATATATTCGATTCTTCCGTACATACGGCGGATTGCGCAGCTCGTAAAATAAAGCTCGTTTTTCGCCCTGGTAATTCCCACATAGCAAAGACGGCGCTCCTCTTCCATTTCGTCAGCATCGTCGCCGTTCCTTGGGAAAACGCCCTCTTCCATGCCGGTCATAACCACCCGATTGAATTCCAAGCCCTTAGTGTTGTGCAATGTGATTAGAGTGACGGCATCTTCTGCCACATCCTCGTCTTGATTCGAGAGGGTGCGGTCAAGCTGAATATTGTCAAGAAAATCCAAAAGTCCCTGCCTGGCAAGAGGATAAGGAACGGCAGAGTTTGCAAGCTCCTGAATATTTTCCACGCGGAAAGTGTGCTCTTCCTTGTCTCGGTCTTCGTAATATTGGGCAAGGCCGGATTTTTTTGCAATCGTTTCGACTAACTCCGCCAGCGTTTTTTTGCTCTCCCGCTTTTTAAGCTCCTCTGAAGAAAGATTTGCGCCCTCAGAAAGGACTTGGCTTGCCAACTCCCCTCCCGCCGTGGTGTCTTCCTCAAAAAGAGATTCGATTTCCTCGATTAATTCGGCGAATTTTGCCACCTCAGACTTGCTCTTTCCCGAAAGACGGCCTGTCATGTAGCGGCAGGCGGCGATGATGTCATTCTTCTCAAAATTCTGAATCTCCGCGCTGTTTTCGCCTGTCACTTGCCATTCATTTTGGGCGCAGGCGACGATAGAGTCCTGAGTTTTGTTTCCGATTCCCTTTGCAGGCTTATTTATGATTCTGTGAAAGGCGATTTCGTTTTTGTGATTCGCAAGCAATTCCAGCCAGGCGACGATATCCTTGACTTCTTCCCGTTCAAAGAATTTTAGGGAGCCGACAATTATGTATGGGATTTTTTTTCGCACGAACTCGCTCTCAAATCCCATGGACTGGGCATTAGTTCTATATAATATCGCCCATTCTGAATAAGGAACTCCCATCGCATGAGTCTTCTGAACCAAATCCGCACAAAAATGAACCTCATCGTCCTGATTAGGCAGAAAAGCCAGCACGGGAGTCTTTCCGCTTCCCCGCTCAGCCCGGAGAGTTTTTCCGAGACGGCCAGAATTATTCTTAATCACATTATCTGCCAGGGAAAGAATTTCCTGAGTTGAGCGGTAATTGCTTTCAAGGCGGACGATTTTCGTTCCCTCAAAGATTTTCGGGAAATTCAGGATATTTTGAATCTCCGCCCCTCGGAATTTGTAAATGGACTGGTCATCATCACCGACGACACAGACATAAGTTCCGCTGCCCTCTTTTAAGCCTGAAAGAGCCTCCAGCAATTTGAACTGAGCCACATTGGAATCCTGATACTCGTCCACCATAATCACCCGGAAACGGCGGTACATTTTTTCACGGAGAGAGGCATTTTGGGTAAGTGCCAGATAGGGAAGCAAAATCAAATCACCGAAATCCACATTTCCAGTGGCACGAAGTCGTTTTTCGTAAGCGGCGTACATTTCGGCAAAGTCGGTTGGATTTAAGAATTCATCACGGGTCAGAAGTTCAGGGGAATCTGGCAGGAGACAGTAATCTTTTGCAAGGGAAATCTTCCGCGCATAGGTCGCCGCTTCTTTTTTGGTCAGCTTTGGCTCGACTTTCTGAATCAGGGAGACCACATCTTCATCATCGTAAACGGTGAAGTTTGGGCTGAAGCCCAGGTCGCCTCCCGCATCATCGGCATAGACCCGCAAAAACCAGGCTCCGAAGGAGTGAAATGTTTTGATTTGAGAATATTCGGCCCGGCTTTCAAGGTCAATGGCGCGCTCATGCATCTCTGCGGCGGCTTTTTTGGTGAATGTGACCGCAAGAATCGAATGGGGATTTACGCCCTTTTCGCCAATCAGGTAGGCAATTTTTGTCGTAATGACACGGGTTTTTCCAGAGCCAGCCCCGGCCAGAATCAAAAGGGGGCTTCCCTCGTGGACGACGGCCTCGTACTGCTCTGGATTTAAAACCGAGAGATATTCTTTTGCGTGCTCGGAAAGCCCGCCCCTTTGAGAATCTGTGATGTCAGAAAGAATTTCGTCCTCTATTGCCATAGTAATTTCAAAAAATTCTAAACCGTAAAGTTATCGATATCTTCTCCGATTTTATTTATTGAATATTTCATTTGTTCTGATATTTTATCCAGTGCATTTCCAGTCTCTTTGATTTTATTCGCGCTTTGGCTCATCAAAAGAACGCTGTCCTTCATTACGCTCGTCGCATCCTGCAGGTGACGGACTTCTTCAAGAATCTGCTTGTTTCCCTCGCTCATTTCACGGCTGGCAGTCTTAACCTCGCTTGTGCTGTCGCCCATATTTTTAAGTGAAGAAACAATCTGCTTGCTGCCTTCGTTTTGCTCTTCCATCGCAATTTTTATCTGACGGACAAGCTCATCGGTTTCTTTTATGCCTTCTGAAACAGATGTGAATGTCTCGCTTGTTTCCTTTGAGACAGAAACAACTGATTCGATTGAAAGCTTTATTTTATTGAGCTGCTCCCCGATTGTCTTTGACTGAAGCTGTGATGTCTCTGAAAGCTTCCGAATTTCATCTGCAACAACGGAAAATCCCTTTCCCGCCTCCCCCGCATGAGCCGCCTCAATAGCCGCATTCATCGCAAGAAGATTCGTTTGCTCCGCAATTGTCGCAATGGCAGAGTTCGCCTCCTGAAGCATATCAGACTGATTTTCTATTTCAAGAATCCTCTCGCTCATTTCCTGCTGCTTTTCATTCCCTTCTTTTGAGCGATTTTCAAGGGCCTCAAAAGAATTCGCCATTTTTGCGACAGACTGATTAACGCTTGAAATATTTCCAATCATCTGCTGAACGGCAGAAGAAGCCTCGCTTACACCGCGGGACTGAGTGTCAATCATACGCTCAAGAGACTCTATGTTGGAAGCAATCTCATTCACTGCCCCGGCCGTCTCCTCAACGCTCGCCGACTGATTCACGATTTGTTTCTGCACGCTTTCAATATTTGAAATAATATCAGATACGGAGTTACCGTTTTCCAAAATTCCGTCGCTAAGATTAATGCCTGCGTCCGACAAGTCAGATTTGGATTTTTTTACATCCTGCATAATATTCTGCAGCTTTTCAATGAAGCCGTTAAAGGCAGATGTGACCGAGCCAATGTCATCATTAGAAATGACATTCAACCTTTTAGTCAAATCGGCATTTCCAGAAGCAATCATATTAAGATTTCTGTCAAGATGCCGAAGAGGATGAAGCATAAGGAAAACAGATATAGACGCCGTAATAATGAGAATAATAGCAATTATGATTGAAATAATCATGAGGGCAAAATAAAGCGAGCTTGCCGTCTCGTAAATCTGCTCTTCTGGAACGCACAAAGCCATACTCCATGGAGTTCCGCTAACACTTCCATAAACCAGAAATTCTTTTCCAGACGGAGTTCGTATCCAGCCGTTGCCGCTTTCACCCTGAATCATAGAAGAAGCGATTTCAGAAAGCCCCTCATAATCAGAATTTAGCCTGGTAAAATTTTCCTTCATTACGAGTTCTTTGTCAGGAAAGGCCATTATAGTTCCGTCACCTGTCAACAGAAGCGCATAACCATTTTCACCGATTTTTATGGCATCAATTGCCTCCGCAAGGCGGGCATGCGATACCGCTCCTGAAATAAAACCTATGGTCTTTTTAGAAATGCTGACAGTCTTGCAAACATAATAGGCCGAATCATCGTTATCAGTGCCGATTGAATTGCTCACATACTGAGACTTCTTGCTGTTTTTCATAAACTGATAATATTCAGTGCCTGAAACATCATAAATCCTGCCGTCATCGGTATAGGCCAAGCCATCATCATAGGAGCAAAAAGCAATCTCCTTGAAGTCAGAGCTTCTGATTTTTCGATGCGCTACGAGCCATTCAATATATTCCGGGACAGAGGCCTCATTTTGAACCGGATCTGCCATCGTATACATTCTAAGCTGCTGCATAAATTTTGAATTCCGGTAACTTAAAGCCTGTATATTTGCCTGAATCAATTCCGTGGTAGAAGTAATATAAGTCTTTTCCATGCCCTTTCGCACGACAAAAATCGTTACAAGCGACAATGCAAAAATCAGAACAATTATTTCAAAACCAAGCCTAAGTCCAAAAATAACCGACAGATTCTTTTTTTTCATAGCAGCCTCCAGATTTCCTGTTTTTTTTGCATAAACGAATTTATTATATACTCCCTCCCTAGAAAAAACTAATAAAAAAATGTTATTTATGGGGCAAAACTTTCAGAAGCAAGCGGTCTGTTCCCCCTATTTCATTCTCCATAATTAGAAATAACCTCAGAAAGCATCGGAATCAGCTGCTTTTTCCGGCTGACGACATCTTTTAAAAAGTAAATATTGTCGTCCTGTTTCGGAAAATTCATCACGGAAAGGAATTTTTCGTCAGCCGCGATGAGCATTACGGAAGAAAGGGTCGAGATGTCCGTCACCAAAAGACAAGAGAACAAGGCCGCATGACTTTTTTTTACAAGGGCCAAATCGTCGAGGAATTCTTTTTTCCGTTCAAGAACCTCGTCTGTTCCGTCAACCTCAATCTGGCTCACGGTAAAAATCGTTTTTCCTTCTCTATATTCCTTCATATCCTGATTTATGACTTCATAAGAGCTTCGCCCTGAGATTCGGCTTCCCGCCTTGATTATTTCTTCGCCCAAAGCTTTGTAGTCAAGGCCGGTTTTTTCTGACAAAAATTCCGCTATTTCAACATCGACTGGAGTCGTCGTCGCGCTCTGCAAAATCAAAGTGTCGCTTAGAATTCCGCACAAAAGGAGCTTCGCCACATCAAGGGGAATGGCGATATTCTCATCACGATACATTTTTGTAAGAATCGTCGAGGTTGAGCCAAGCGGCATATTTATAAAAGAAATAGGAGTTTTAGTCGCCATTGAGCCGATTCTGTGGTGGTCGATTATGTCTGAAATCTGATAATTTTCGATTCCGTCCACCGCCTGAGATTTTTCGTTATGGTCAACAAGGGCGACACGGATTTTCGCCTCGTGATGAATGTCAATTTCGCTCAAAATTCCAACGACTTTGTTCTGGTCATCTACGACAGGCAGGGTCTGGCCGTCTGCCGCTTTTAAAAGAGGAAGAACCTTTTGAATTGAGTCCTCGCCCTTAATCGGCTTTACGGTATGGTCACAAACCATTCTGACTGGGGTTGAGTACAAAATGAGCATTGAAGTCGAAGCGGTGTCATACTTGCTTACGATAAGGCTCGTGCCGCTTTTTTTTGCCATTTCGACAATTTCATCGCCCGGAACTCGTCCCGCGCTCAGAACAAGGGCACGGACATGCTTTTCAAGGCAGAGACGCTGAATGTCGTCACGGTCGCCCGCTACAACGACAATTCCGCCGTGCTCGTGGGCTTTCAAGGTTTGCTTAAAGGACTCAAAGCTTGAAGCGCCAGAGACAATCGTGTATTTGTGAAGCTCGTCTGCAAAATCGCCCTTACACAATATTTTCCCGTTTAAGGTGTTTGCCATCAGATTTATGTCAGTAAAGACAGAAATATGATGTTCAGGATTTAAAATCTCAAAGACATTTTTTGAAAAGGAATTAAAATTCAAAATCGCCTTATACTTGCCTTCATCGTCAACAACAGGAAGAACCCGCCTGCCAGTCCGCCGCATAAACTGAGCCGCCGCCCAGAATGAATTCATCTGATGAACCATATCAACCTGGTCAGTCATATAGAAAGAAACCTTCGGATTCAAGTCAGGAATAAATTCAGGTGGCGTAATCCCGAATTTCTTGTAAATATAGTCAGTCTGCGGATTCAGCTTTCCTGCCCGGCAAGCCTTGTATTCGCTTTCGCCTTTTGCCCTTTTGTAGGCTTCAAACGCAGTCGCCGAAACCACTGAGTCAGTATCAGGATTTTTGTGTCCGAAAATATATGTCGTGTTTTTCATATTAATTTTCTTGATTTAAAAACCTTCATCATCTTTCATTCTCACAAAAATTTCATAAGAATTATGAGTTGCATTTTTTTCAAAAGAATTTTCTGTTATGTAAGCCTTTGTACGAACCTCATCTAAGACAATATTTTCTTCAGAAAAATGAAATTCAAATTCATATGCTGTAGCAGATTTATCTTTAGTATTAAAGAATTTCTTTACATCTTTTACTAAATCATGCCATTCGGAATCATAATCAAAATCCATATCTTTATGAGAATAGGATTTTATTTGTACTGTTTCAGAGCGGTATTTTTTCTGACTACCAGCATATAAAATATTCAAGTACACCACTATGTCTTTGTCAGTTTCATTATATACTGTTATACAGTCTTTAAAATCTACGGGCGTTACCCTAATAACAGTTCCTTTCGCAAATATAAAACTTGTAAAAAGCGATATCAGAAAAATACATATATTTTTTTTCATCTTCATTCCCCCAAAATATAAATCCCTACCGCTTGCTAGATTTTTTAAGGACTGGCTCGCTCGTCAATCCTACGCCGAGTTTTTTGAAAATCTTTCGGTCAACTTCGCTGAGCATTACCGTGGTGTGAACCTGACAGCCGTTCAACTTAGGGAGCTGCTCCAATGCCTTTTTACAATTTTCGTTCGTCGGAGAAAGCATCGCAAGGGCAACAAGAACTTCGTCCGTGTGCAAACGCGGATTATTTCCCTTGAGGTAATTGACTTTCATATTCTGGATTGGCTCAATCATATCCTTTGGAATGAGCTTTTCCTTGTGGTCGATTCCAGCCAGGTGCTTTGTCGCGTTGAGAATAAGAGCCGCACAAGTTCCGAGCAGGCTTGAAGTCTCACTAGTAATAATCGTTCCGTCCTCAAGCTCGATTGCCGCCGCCGGAACACAGGCTTTGTTTCCCCTTTCGTTTGCAGGCACTACAACCCTTCGGTCTTCCGGAGTGATTTTAGCCTGTTTCATTACGAGAGCGATTTTGTTTACTATTTCTTCCGTTCCCTTGTCTTCGATTAAGTCGTCAAGCGCCGTATAATAACGGCGAATAATTTCCTGATTACTAGCCTCGCGGCAGGCCTCGTCGTCAAAAATGCAGTAGCCCGCCATATTTACGCCCATATCCGTTGGCGACTTGTATGGGTTTTCTCCGTAAATTCCTTCAAAAATCGCGTTAAGGACAGGGAAAATCTCGATGTCACGGTTGTAGTTTACGGTAGTCTTTCCATACGCTTCAAGATGGAAGGGGTCAATCATGTTTACATCGTTCAAATCTGCCGTCGCAGCCTCGTAAGCCAAGTTTACAGGGTGCTTCAAAGGCAAATTCCAGATTGGGAATGTCTCGAATTTTGCGTAGCCAGCCTTCACTCCCCTTTTCTGCTCCTGATAAAGCTGGCTCAAACAGACAGCCATTTTTCCGCTTCCGGGTCCTGGTGCTGTAACCACGACAAGCGGGCGGCTGGTTTCAACATAGTCATTTTTTCCGTAGCCCTCGTCACTGTCGATAAGGGCGACATTGTTCGGATAGCCTTCTATCATATAGTGATAGTAGCATTTTATGTTCATTCTTTTGAGCTTATTCTTGAAAGCCTTCGCGCTTTCCTGCCCTTTAAAATGAGTGATTACAACTGAGCCTACCATAAGGCCGAGATTCTGAAATTCGTCCCGTAAGCGAAGGACATCCTTGTCGTAAGTAATTCCCAAGTCACCACGAACCTTGTTTTTTTCGATGTCAACAGCACTGATGGCGATTACTATTTCTGCCATATCAGAAAGTTGCATAAGCATTTTTAATTTTGAGTCTGGCTCAAAGCCTGGCAAGACGCGGCTTGCGTGGTAGTCATCAAATAGTTTGCCGCCAAATTCCAAGTAAAGTTTATCGCCAAATTTGGCAATCCGTTCCTTAATGTGTTCCGATTGTATCCGCAGATACTTTTCATTATCAAATCCGCTTTTCATAACGGAATTTAATTATATAGATTTTCGACAGAAAAAAAAAGGGGCTATTCTGATTTATCTGGCTACGGATTTGCACCGTATCATGCTGAAAATCAGCTCGCTGGCTTAGACAAGACTGAACACGAGATTCAGAAGCTGTGTCCGTGAATTTACGCCAGCCTTGTTGAAAATATTGTAAATATGTTTTTTTACAGTCGAAACACTGATTTGAATCTGCTCGCTTATCTCATTGTTTGAACGACCGTCGGCAATAAGCTTTAAGACATCATATTCTCGTTCTGAAAGCGAAAAATTTTTTGCCGCTTTATCCAGGTATTGGCTCATGTCGCTGTTATTTTCATTAACAATTAAAAGGTCACAAATCATATTTTCGAGGCGTTTGATTTCTTTCAATATTTCGTGGACTAAATCTTTATTAATTTCATCTTTCATGATTGCCTCCAAATTTCATGTTACTCAGTGAAAAAACAAAGAAGCCGTTCTGGATTGCTCCAAAACGACTTCTTTGCCACCTGAATAGGAAATATGCCTTTATTTTACATTTTTTTGAAAACTATTAAAGCCTTTTTGCGAAAAAAAAATCTTTTTCTGTTAGAACTAAAGTTGAAAAAAAACAAATTGACAGAAAATATTCAGGCCGCTATAGTTTTGACATCACTTAGCAAAGGAGCTTCGGTCAACGAGACGAGGCTCCTTTTTTTTGTTTGGGAGGCAACATGGCTTGTTTTTTGGTTCCGCTCGGTGAAGCGGTTGTTCTTACAGTTGCAAAAAAACTGGCGTTCAAAAAGAAAGCAGATTCTGTAATCAAAGCCCGGCTCGGAAATCTTGAAAAAATGCTTTACGGCGGAAGTTTTCTGCTTGCGCTTGAGCATGTTTATCACGGTGAGGTCGTTTTCTACCCGCCATTTTTGACGGCTATGAAAAACCCGGAAGACATTCCGGAGATGCTTCATGAGATGGCAACCATTGGTCTTTCTATGGCTGTGGCGGTTCCAGTCATCTGGGGAATCCTGACCTTAATAGAAGCAAAGATTTCAAAAAATAAGGAAAAAAGTGGCAAAAGCCTTCTTAAAGACATTCCAAAAATGCTCCTTGGAGCAGTGGTTATGTTTGCTGTTGACTTCTTATTTGCGGCAGCGGCATAAAATTAAAATATTTAAACGAAAGACAAAGGCGTCTGTTTTCTTGTGCTGGCAAAGAAAGCGGACGCCTTTTTTATTTCAAAATACAAAAAAATGATTTGGAGGTAAAAATCATGAAAAAGACAATTAACGGAATCATCACAAGCCTTTTGGCGGCTGGAGCTGTTTTGGGCACACTTACCCTCTCTTCCTGCGAGAAAAAAGAACAGTCAAAGACCGTAAAAGTCGGAATTCTTCATTCCCTGAGCGGCACGATGGCAATTTCCGAGACTTCTGTTCGGGATGCTGAAATGCTTGCGATTAAGGAAATTAACGCAAAAGGCGGCGTTCTTGGAAAACTGATTGAAGTCGTTCAGGAAGACGGTGCTTCAGAGCCACAGATTTTCGCTGAAAAAGCAAGGAAATTGATTCAGAACAACAAGGTCGCGACAATTTTCGGCTGCTGGACAAGTGCTTCACGAAAGGCAGTAAAGCCGGTTGTCGAAGAAACAGGAGCTCTCTTGTGGTACCCGGTTCAGTATGAGGGTATGGAAGCCAGCCCAAACATTATGTACATGGGTGCGGCTCCAAACCAGCAGGCAGTTCCTGCCGTTGATTTTTGTGCTAAAGAGTTCGGAAAGAAAATGTTCCTAGTCGGAAGCGATTATGTCTTCCCAAGAACGGCAAACAAAATCATCAAGGCACAGCTTGCAAACATTGGAGGCTCGGTCGCCGGTGAGGAATATACTCCTATGGGACACACTGATTTTGCGACAATCGTAAGTAAAATTCAGTCTGCCAAGCCAGATTGTATCATCAACACCCTCAACGGTGACTCAAATGTCGCATTCTTCAAGCAGCTTACTGACGCAGGAATCACAGCCGACTCAATTCCAGTAATGAGTTTCTCAATTGCTGAGGAAGAAGTTGGCGGCGTTGGAATCGAAAACCTCAAAGGTCACTATGTCGCATGGAACTACTACCAGACAACAAAAACGCCTGAAAACGCCGCTTTCGTAAAGGCATACAAGGCTTCCTTCGGCGAAAAGCGAGTAACAGACGACCCGATTGAAGCAGGTTACATTGGAGTCTACTTGTGGGCAAAGGCTGCTGAAAAGGCAGGCTCATTCGATGTCGAAAAAATTCGGGCTGCCGCCAAGGGAATCACATTCGATGCTCCTGAAGGAAAAGTTACACTTGACGGAGACAACCAGCACATTTACAAGCCGGTCAGAATCGGAAAAATAAATGAGACTGGACTTATCGATGAGGTTTGGTCAACAAGTGGTGCCGTAAAGCCAGATCCATACCTTGCAACATACAGCTGGGCAAAAGGTCTTTAGTAGTTAGCAAGTAGCAGTGAGCGGGGTGCAGTCAGCAGTTAAGGAATGGCTGGGGCGCAACCGCCGCTACTTCGCTCCGCTTCGTGGTACGGCGGTCGGGCTTTGCGCAGTTACGCTGTCGCTCCATTCTCAGGCCGGAAAACCGTCCTGAGAACGCTGCCGCGCTGCTCCAATCCCTTGCGCAAGTTCCTTGCCTGACACTTCTTAAAGTCAGTGTTTATCTGTGTAATCTTTGGTTTAGTATATGTCTACTTTTTTTACTATTTTATTTAACGGAATTAGTCTCAGCTCAATTCTCCTGCTGGCGGCAATCGGCCTGTCAGTTACTTTTGGACTGATGCGGGTCATCAACATGGCTCACGGCGAGTTCATTATGATTGGCTCCTACACTACTTTTCTTGTGCAGAATTTTTTTATCGCCTTTTTGCCCCCTTCGGTTTTTGATTTGTATTATCCTGTGGCGATTGTCTTTTCATTTCTTGTCTCGGCACTTTTCGGCTGTATTCTTGAAAGGCTCGTCATAAAAAGGCTTTACGGCCGCGAAATGGATTCCCTGCTTGCGACCTGGGGTGTGAGCCTCTTTTTGCAGCAGCTTGCCCGCTCAATTTTCGGAGCACCAAATGTCAATGTAAGCTCACCGTCAGTGCTTAACGGCAATCTTGAGATTTTTGGACTTGCCATGACATATAAGCGGCTTTTCATAATTTTTCTTGTTGCTGCCTGTCTCGTTTTCATGTACCTCTTGATGTACAAGACATCTTACGGAAAAAAAGTTCGTGCCACAATGCAAAACCGGGCTATGGCACAGTGTCTCGGAATCAAAACGAATCGCATCGACACCTTCACATTCGCAATTGGTTCCGGGCTGGCTGGTGTGGCGGGCTGTGCTCTCTGTCTGCTCGGCTCTGTCGGACCTTCTCTGGGACAAAACTACATAATCGACGCATTCATGGTCGTTGTTTTGGGCGGAGTCGGAAAACTCTCTGGAGCAATCGCAGGAGCGCTTCTCATCGGAATGAGCAATGCTTTCATTCAGTTTGGAACTTCGGCCAACATCGCAAAGGCAATAGTCCTGATTCTTGTGGTTATGTTTCTTCAGAAAAAACCCCAGGGCTTGTTCACGATTCATTCCCGCTCTCTCGATGACTAGCGGCATTTTCAGAAAGTGAGGTCAATATGATTCTAAAAAATAAAATATCTGCTCTTTATAAGGCTACGCTTTACGGCAGCGAAACTTCAATCGACGGTCTAAATCCAAAAAGAAAAAATATCGCCTTTTCATTAATCGTCCTGATTGTTGCCCTTCTCCCCCTTTTTCTATCGCCATTCAGGGTCAGTCTTGCAGGAAAATACATAACCTATGGGATTGTCGCCCTCAGCATCGACTTAATCTGGGGCTACACGGGAATCTTGAGTCTCGGTCATGGAGTTTTCTTCGGTCTTGGCGGTTACGGAATGGGAATGTATCTCAAGCTCGTCGCAAGCAAGGGAAATCTCCCCTATTTTATGAGCTGGAGCGGAAGGACAACGCTTCCCTGGTTCTGGGAATTTTACAAGAATGCACCGGAGGCCGTTATGATGATAATTCTTGTTCCATCAGTCCTTGCTTTTGCACTCGGGCTCCTTACTTTCATGAACCGAATTAAAGGAGTTTATTTCTCAATTCTTTCACAAGCACTGGCTCTTGTTTTTGTCACTCTCTTCGTCGGTCTTCAGCAATACACAGGCGGAACAAACGGAATCACAGAATTCACGACTCTCTTTGGTCTTCCTATTGCAGGAAAATCGGCAAAGCTAATGTGGTATTATGTCTCCCTCTTCTTCCTGATAATCACATATATGGTTTTCTCGGCGATTATGAAGACAAAATGTGGCCGAGTTCTTGTGGCAATTCGTGACGGCGAAAACCGGGCAAGGTTCTCCGGCTATCAGACTGCGGCCTATAAAACCTTCGTTTATGTCCTTAGCGCACTTTTCACTGGAATCGCAGGGGCACTTTTTGTTCCTTTCAGCGGAATTATCTCACCATCGGAAATGAGCGTGTCAAACTCAATTGATATGGCAATCTGGGTTGCGGTGGGAGGCAGAGGAACCTTAATCGGTGCCGTCATAGGGGCCTTTCTGGTTAATTTGACTAAAACCATGATCAGCGAAACTTTTCCTGAAATCTGGTCATATTTTATCGGTGCAATTTTCGTTATCGTCGTTCTTTTTTTGCCTCGGGGACTTACCGGCGTATTTACAGATGCAAAGGAAAAATTAAAGAAAATGGGTATCTCTAAAAATTGCAATTTTTAGAGATACCCAAATGTCATTCGCATGTACAAAAAGACAATAAAGACAGGAGGTTGATTTATGACTAAACAGAAATTTCAGGTGACTCCCGTAATCGAAATATCAGACATCTCTGTACAATTTGATGGATTCAAGGCTCTTAGCAATGTAAGCACAAGTATCCTGCCTCATAGCGTTCACTTTTTCATTGGGCCAAACGGTGCGGGCAAAACCACGCTGCTCGACATAATTTGCGGGAAAACACATCCTTCAAACGGAAAAATACTTTATCACGGCGGAATCGACTTTGGTATACGAAAATCCATCAGCATCGATTTGACAAAACTGTCAGAATCAGAAATCGTTGAGGAAGGAATCGGACGCAAATTTCAGGCTCCGTCTGTTTTTACAAGCCTGACTGTTTGGGAAAATATGGAAATCTCTCTGAAAGGAAGTAAGAATGTACTCTCCTCCCTCTTTTTTAAAATTTCAAAAGAACAAAAAGAAAGAATCGAATCAATCTTAGCTTTCATCAGCCTGACAGATAAAAAATTCGAGAAGGCCTCTTCACTTTCCCACGGACAAAAGCAATGGCTGGAAATCGGAATGCTTCTTGTGCAGGAGCCGACAGTGCTTCTTCTTGATGAGCCGGTCGCAGGAATGGGCAAAGAAGAGACGACAAAAACCGGGCAGCTTATCAGAAAAATCGCTGAAAAATACGCTGTCGTGGTAGTTGAGCATGATATGGAGTTCGTGCGTGCAGTCGCCGACCGAGTGACCGTAATGCACGAGGGAAAAATTCTTGTAGAAGGAAGCGCCAATGAAGTGCTTGCCGATGAGAAGGTTCGTGCGGTTTATCTGGGGCGGGGAAAATTCCATAAAAGCGGACAAAAGGCAGAATCAGAAATTTCGGAGGAAAGAAAAAATGCTTGAAATCAAAAATCTCAGTTCGTGGTACGGAGAAAGCAACATAATTCCAAATTTGACCCTTTCAGTTCCAGACGGAAAAATTGTCTGCCTGATTGGGCGGAACGGTGTGGGAAAAAGCACCACTCTAAAAAGTATAATGGGTATGGTAAAAACGACAGGTGGAAATATCCTTTTTGACGGTGGAGAAATCCGTCATAAAAAGACTTACGAGCGTGCAAGTCTTGGAATCGGCTATGTCCCGCAAGGCAGGGAAATATTTCCGCAGCTTACGGTTGAGGAAAATCTGGCGTTGGGACTTGAAGTAAAGGGCGGGAAAGGCAGAATCGGAGAGGAAATTTTTGAATTATTTCCGATTATAAAGACTTTTTTAAAGCGCAAGGGCGGAAATTTAAGCGGTGGTCAGCAACAGCAGCTTGCAATAGCCAGAGCGCTCGTGAGCCATCCAAAACTTTTGATTCTGGACGAGCCGACCGAAGGAATTCAGCCGTCAATTATCGAAGACATTGCAACGGCAATTCAAAAAGTAAACAGAGAGCTGGGAATCACGATTCTGATTGTCGAGCAGTACCTGGATTTCGTTCTTGAAGTGAGTGACAGCTATTATGTCATGGACAAGGGTGAAATCACGCTGAGCGGTCTCACAAAAGAAGCGGACTCAGCTTTGATTCAGTCGAAGATGGCGATTGGATAACAGAAAAAGCACTATTCCCGCCGTGGCGTGGTCTTAATCCTCCTTAGCAAGACTGGGCTTCGGCGGGGTTTTTTTGGGGGAGAAAACTAGTAGAAAATTTCATTAAAATTGAGTATAATCCTTAAACTATGTTGGCAAGACCGTTTATTAAATGGGTTGGTGGAAAAAGCCAATTATTAGATGAAATCAGGGTAAAATATCCGTCTCGCATTGAAAAATACTGCGAACCGTTTGTTGGTGGTGGTGCAGTTCTCTTTGATGTTCTTAATACTTTTCAGCCAAAAGAAGTCTTAATAAACGATATAAATAAAGAACTTATAAATACTTACTCGCAAATAAAAAATAATTGCGAAGGTATGATTTCTCAATTATCAGATTTGCAGAATATTTATAAAAATCATTCGCAAGAAGAAAATAAAGAATTTTTCTACGAAAAACGCAATCGCTACAACGAGTTGAAAGTAAATGGAAATGACGCTGAAAATCTTGAAAAAGCCGTATTGTTTATTTTCTTAAACAAAACTTGCTTTAATGGACTTTATCGTGTTAATTCAAAAGGCTTATTTAATGTGCCATTTAATAATGCAAAAAATCCTCTTCTTTGTGATGAAGATAACTTAAAAGCTTGCTCAAAACTTTTGCAAAACGTAGAAATGAAAGTTGGAGATTATAAGGAATGCAAAAGTTTTATAGATTCTGATACATTCGTATATATCGATCCGCCTTATAGACCTCTATCACAGACGGCAGCCTTTACCTCGTATTCAGAAAACGGTTTTACAGATAAAGAGCAGATTGAACTCGGAAACTTTATTACAGAAATATCAAATAAAGGTGCTATGGTTGTTGCCAGCAATTCAGATCCAAAGAATTCAGATATAAATGATGATTTCTTTGATGATAAGGGCGTTCCGGCTAAAGCCGTCGGCTGTTCCGCACTTCGCTCACGCTCATTCCTTCACTTCGTTTCGGAACGCCTACGGCGGTGCTCCATAGCCTAACGCAGGGAAAATCTATGAAACAATATGAAGCAGTTATTCAAACATTAGAAAGACTTGGTGGAGTTGCAACTCTAGGACAATTAAATCGGGAAGTTTTTAAAATCCAAGATTGTGACTGGAAAACAAAAACTCCATTTGCTTCCATTAGGCGAATTGTTCAAGAAAATGAAAATATCTACAAAATAAAACCTGGTTTATGGGCACTAAAATCTCACAAAAAAGAATTAGAGCAAAAAGGAATTATTGTTGAGACTGAAAAGAATAAAAATTCAAAAGAAGTTATAGAGTTTAATCATTCATATTATCAAGGTTTGCTAGTTTCAATTGGAAATTTAAAGAAATTAGGAACTTTTGTACCAAATCAAGACAAAAATAAAATGTTTTTACATGAAAAACTAGGAGATATGAGGACTATACAGAATCTTCCAAATTATTCATATGACAGTTTTGTATCAAGGAGTTCTACTATAGATGTGATTTGGTTTAATGAACGAAATATGCCAGATTCTTTTTTTGAAGTGGAACATTCAACAGATATTCAAAATTCCTTGATGAAATTTTATGATTTACAGGATTTTTATACACGTATGTTTATCGTTGCCGATGAACGACGTCATGAAGAATATAATAAGAAATTAGGATATTCTTCGTTTACAAAAATGAAAAATGATAAGCGTGTAGAATTCCTTAGCTATGATGAATTAGAGCGACAATATCGACAAACAATTGAATTACAGAGTATTCATACACTTATACTTTAGCTACTTGATTTCTTTACAAATTTGATCAATATTTCATTCATGAATGAATATGTTTTTTATACCTTTGAAGGATATACTGAATCTCCAACTAATAGGGAATGTGAAAATATACAACTTCTTGGGTTTGAATGTGGAAAAGATAAAGTTGAGGCTAAACAAAGACTTATAGAAACACGAGAATGGATTGAGGAGTTAGGTTTTGATATAGAAGAAATAGAATCAAAACAACTTCTTACAGTTGAAAACAAGAATGATATAAAAACTGTAATCGAATATCTCTGGAATAATGAACAAAAGCATTTTGAAGAGGAAATTAACAAAGAAATTGATGTTGATGAAACGGAATCGATAGAATTAGAAAAACTTTGTCCGAATCATATTTTTACTGTTTTAAAAAGATTAAAGGAACTAGTAAATTGATTTTTGGGGCGTTGCGGGGTACCCCGCAGAAGGGGTAGCGGAAAACCGAAGGTTTGAAGCGAGGGGAAGACCTTCCCCTCCTTACTTTTTATCCAATGGTGAAATCTCCGTTCAGAGCGGAAAACAAGTTTCCGTAAACAAAGGTGACTGGGACAAATCGCAGGGATTTGAGAAAGATAACGAGTTTAATTATCAATGGTTAAAACTCTGTCGTGAAAAATTAAAAGAAAATGCTACCATTTGGATTAGTGGAACATATCACAATATTTTTTCTGTGGCACAAATGCTTAACGAATTAGATTTTCGTATTTTAAATTGCATTACTTGGGCTAAGACAAATCCACCGCCGAATTTATCATGTAAGTTTTTTACTCATTCTACAGAGTTTATTTTATGGGCAAGAAAGAACAAAAAAGTCACACATTATTACAATTATGAGTTGATGAAAGAAATTAATGGTGGAACGCAAATGCGAGATTTGTGGAGTTTGCCAGCAATTGCAAAATGGGAAAAAACTTGCGGTAAACATCCAACTCAAAAGCCTTTACCTTTGCTTGCTCGTATAATTCTTGTCTCGACGAAAGAAAATGCTTGGATTTTAGATCCATTCTGCGGAAGCTCAACAACTGGAATTGCAGCAAGTCTTTTGAATCGCAACTTTCTTGGAATCGATAAAGAAGAGCAATTTTTGGAGTTGTCAAAAAATCGTCGTAAAGAAATAGATGATATAAAAAAAAGAAATGACTACCGTGAGAAGATAATTAAATATTCGGATAAAGCCTTAAAAGAAATACTAGAAGTTCATGAAGAAACTCCATATTTCGGAATAGATTTGCCTATGGATTGATTGATTTTATAATGTAGTTCTTTAGATGTGCCTTCCCTATCCTGTTAAATAAACTCAATTTCACTTGCTTCGATTAAAATTTTTCCACATACATTTTTAATGCGGACTTTACTGTAAAGATACACACTTTTAAGGTGGACTTTAGCAGCAAAATTAAAGTTTTTCTTTTACTAAAGAAAACACCCCCTGAATCTTCTGCGCACTCTTTCCCAGCATTCGCACGACAATATCCCCGGAGTCACTTTCGCTTGCTTCGATTAAGATTTTCTCGTTTGCGCTTGGATTTTTCCCTACCCCGCAGGCTTTACGCCGATACTCTTCCGTGTACAAAAGCTTTTCTTCCAGTCCCAAAATCTCACGCACTTCCCTAACAGTTTTCTCGAATCCGAAAATCAGCATCGTGCCCGAATGTGTGAACTCTCCAAAACTCACTTTGCTTTGCAAAAGATTTTTCTTCTCCCCACCCTCAAAAAAGTTGTTCTCGCGGAAAATCAATTTTTCTTCACGGCGGATTTCAATCAGATTTTTGTAAGTCGTAAAATCAAAGACTTCTCCACAGGCAACCCGCCCGGCACAAATGCAGTCTTCGTAAATCAGTTTCGCCCCCGCTGAAAGAGAAATCTTCGTGCTTGAAACAAAATTGCTCTTCGCGAAAGGAATGCAGGGATTGGGAGCGTAAATCAAAGTTCCGCCCTCGCCCACGCTTGCAGTAATTTTTCGTTCGGCCTTTTCGCCTTCTTCCATTTTGAAGATTTTCTCGAAAGACTGACTCACAATTTCAAGATTCGCTCCTTTTTCTACTATTATGCTGTGTTTCTGAGTGTCGCCTGCAAGGATTCCCGGAGAAGCTGATTGCTGGAAGACCGTGATTCCGCCGTCATCTTTTTGGAAGGACTTCATAATTTTAAATGGAGAAGTGAAAAAACTGTCTTTTATGAAGGTGCTGCCCTTTTTTGAGCGGGCGGCTGTAAGTTCAAACCGGGAGACTTTTCCGAACTGGTTCATATCAAGATTCCGAACTAAATTCGGAATGACTAGATTCCGTCAAATCCGTAAAGAAGACATTTCTGTCCAGAAAGGCAAGCACTTCGTCAATTCCCTCTCCGCTGCGGATATTCGTAAAGACAAAAGGCTTTTCTCCCCGCATCTTTTTTGAATCCCGCGCCATCACTTCAAGGCTTGCACCCACATAAGGAGCAAGGTCGATTTTATTTATGACAAGAAGATTGCTCCTCATGATTCCAGGTCCACCTTTTCGAGGGATTTTGTCGCCCTCGCTCACATCAATTACGAAAATCGTCGCATCCACAAGTTCCGGGCTGAATGTTGCCGAAAGATTGTCGCCGCCGCTTTCAATGAACATGACTTCAATGTCGGGGAAGCGCTCTCGAAGCTCGTCAACGGCCTCAAGGTTCATCGAAGCGTCCTCGCGGATTGCGGTGTGAGGACAACCGCCTGTTTCAACGCCGATAATCCGCTCTTTTGGAAGCACTGAATGTGCGGTCAAAAATTCCGCATCTTCTTTTGTGTAAATGTCGTTCGTGATAACGCCAATTGAATATTTTGAAGCAAGCCGGCGGGTCAAAGCCTCAACCAAAGCAGTTTTTCCAGACCCAACAGGCCCCGCCACACCGATTTTTGTGAATCGCATATTTCCTCCAGTTTTCAATATCTAGCTCATGTACAATCTCGTATACAAAAACTCGTGCTGCATCGAAAGAATCTCGCTCTGCGGACTGGAACGGCACAGGTCATCCTTCGAAAGCCGCATGACTTTTTCTAAAATTTCCCCGAATAGCGTAAAAAGCGAGTGCAGGATTTTCTGCCCCTGGCTTTGCGAAAGCGGAACAAGTTTTACAGCCGTCACAACCCTTGCTGAAATCTGGCTGTACAAAAATGCCTTTAAAGCTTCGTCCTCGCTGATTTTTGAGAGCGCGCAGTGCGAGCCGTAAACCACAGGAAAATGATTCGGAATGTACGGATGTTCTGAGCGATTTCCAGCTTGATTTTTAGCCGTGCTTTCCAAGTTTTCCGCTCTGCCCCACAGATTCACAGTTTTTATGAATCTTGCCGCAAGTTTTTTGCTTCCTTCCCGGATTTCTTTTGCATTTTTGGATGCATTGTAGATTTCGTCGATTTCTTGGATTGCCTTCCAGTCTGATTTTTCTGCCGCTTCATAGGAAAGCCTTGTGCACAAAAAATCATTTGTCAGAAAATTCGATTCAAGTTCCGAGCGAAAATAACTTTCTGCCGTTTGTGAATCGCGAATGATTCCTTTTTGCACGAAAGTTTCAAGCCCCCACGAGTGAGTGTAGCTTCCAATCGGAAAGGTCGCGTCGTTCAGCTGCAAAAGTTCAAAAAATTCAATGCTCATGGTGGTGATGCGAATGTCCGACTATCGAAGAAATCTGTTTTGAAAAATCAAGTTTTTCCGTCCGCTTTTCGACTTCAACTGAATATCCGCCGGAAGCCAGTCCTTTTAAAAGACGCTCCATCGGCTCCGTATAAATCGTGACAAGTTCCGAGTCAGATTTTCCAAAAAATAGCGGTGCATGGCAATTTCCGATTTCGTAAGCCACTTTCGCAGCATTAAAAAATGCAGGATTTCCAACTTTTACGCCCAAGATTTCAACTGGCAAAACATCGGCACAAATCACAGTTTCGCCGTCAAGTCCAAGCACATCGCCACTCTTAATTCCAATCTTTAAAATCGAATCGTCCAGGCTGATTGCAAGGTCTCGCCCCGCCCTGGAAGTCTTTCTATGAAGTTTTGAATATGTTTCGTGCCATTCAAAATCAACATAATCTATTTTCTTTCCGTTAAATTGCTCTTCGCCGATTTTTCCAAGAATTTTCTCGCAAATCATTTCGGTCTCCATTTTCTAAAACAAGAAATATCGCTGTGTAAGCGGAAGGGAACTTGCGGCCTTGCTCACAATCATCTCTCCGTCCGCCGTGACATGATAGTTTTCCGGGTCAACATCGATTTTTGGAAGCGCGTCATTGAATTTCATGTCTTTTTTACCGATTTTACGGCAGTTTTTTACAGGCAGGCAGATTTTTTCAAGCCCCAGTTTTTCCGGCAATTTATCTTCAATCGCCGCTTGGGAAAGAAATGTGGCGCAAGTAAAATATTTTGCCTTTCCGTAGAAACCGAACATATTCCGATAGTAAACAGGCTGGCAAGTCGGAATCGAAGCATTTGAGTCGCCCATTTTTGAAAGAACAACCGCCCCGCCCTTAATCACCATGTCTGGCTTTACGCCAAAAAATGCCGGATTCCATAAAACCAGATCCGCCATCTTACCGACTTCCACCGAGCCGACATATTCAGAAATTCCATGTGCAATCGCAGGATTTATCGTGTATTTTGAGACATAACGCTTTGCCCTAAAATTGTCGTTTTCTTCCCAGTCGCCCAAATCGTCAGCTTTTTTGCCACAGAAGTCCGCTTCAAGATGACCCCTCTCTTCCTTCATTTTGTGGGCCGTCTGCCATGTTCGACTAATTACTTCGCCAACTCGCCCCATCGCCTGAGAGTCGCTCGACATAATGCTCAAAGCCCCCATGTCGTGAAGAACATCCTCTGCGGCAATCGTCTCAGGCCTGATTCGGCTGTCGGCAAAGGCCACATCCTCAGGAATTTTATTGTCCAAGTGATGGCAAACCATGAGCATATCCAGGTGCTCGTCCAGCGTGTTAACCGTAAAAGGCATTGTCGGGTTCGTTGAAGCAGGGATTACATTTTCATGCCCCGCCACTTTGAGAATATCCGGCGCATGTCCGCCTCCCGCTCCTTCCGTGTGATAAGTGTGAATCGTCCGCCCGTTGATTGCTTTAAGAGTGTCCTCAACACAGCCAGCCTCGTTCAAAGTGTCAGTGTGAATACAGACCTGAACATCGTAGAGGTCGGCAATCGTAAGCGCGGCATCAATAGCGGCAGGAGTCGTGCCCCAGTCCTCGTGGATTTTTAGGCCGCAAGCGCCAGACTTAATCTGAGCCACAAGCTCGCTCTGAGCCGTTTTGTTCGAGCAGTTTCCTTTTCCGAGATATCCAATGTTCATCGGGAAATCTTCCGCCGCCTTTAGCATCATTTCAAGATTCCATTTTCCGGGCGTGCAAGTCGTTGCATTCGTTCCGTCACAGGGGCCAGTTCCTCCGCCAATCATCGTTGTGATGCCGGAACAAAGGGCTGTCTCGACCTGCTCAGGCGAAATAAAATGAATATGAGTGTCGATTCCGCCCGCCGTTAAAATCAAGCCCTCGCCTGCAAGTGCCTCAGTCGAAGCTCCCACAGTCATCCCTAAAGTTACGCCGTCCATCGTGTCAGGATTTCCGGCCTTTCCGATTCCAGCGATTTTTCCGTCTTTGATTCCGATATCAGCCTTGTAAATTCCTGTATAATCAAGAATTACACAGTTCGTAATCACCAAGTCCAAATCACCGCCATCGCTCGTTGTGTTCACCGACTGGCCCATTCCGTCGCGAAGTGTCTTTCCGCCACCGAATTTTGCTTCGTCGCCGTAAACCGTAAAGTCCTTTTCAATCTGAATCAGAAGATTTGTGTCAGCAAGCCTGATTTTATCGCCTGTGGTCGGGCCGTACATGGCCGCGTATTTTTTTCCGTCAATCGTATAACTCATTTTGCTTCCCCCTTAAATTGCCTTTCCGTTTGTCAGATTGTTCAGTCCGTAAATCTCAGATTTTCCGCCAAAAGAGCAAAGCTGAACCCTTTTTGTCTCGCCTGGCTCAAAGCGAACGCTCATCCCTGAAGGAATATCAAGCTTAAAGCCGAAAGCCGCTTTTCTATCGAAAGAAAGAAGACTATTCACCTCATAAAAATGAAAATGCGAGCCAACCTGAACAGGCCGGTCGCCCTTATTCGTCACATCAAGCTGAATCGTCTTTCGCCCAAGGTTCAATTCAATCGTCTTATTGCAGGAAATTATTTCACCGATTTTCATAAGCCCTCCAAAAAATCATTCTGCTTCCCGAATAGGATTGTGAACAGTAACGAGTTTTGTTCCGTCGGGGAAAGTTGCCTCAAGTTGAACTTCATTTATCATATCTGCCACGCCTTCCATAACATCTGCGGTCGTCAGAAGTTTTGCGCCTTCCTGCATGAGCTGGGTCACAGATTTTCCGTCGCGGGCCTTTTCCATCAAAGCCGAAGAAATATAAGCCACCGCCTCCACATAATTGAGCTTCAAACCACGCTCTTTCCGCCTCTCCGCCACAAAACCAGCATACGAAAGCAAGAGTTTTTCAGTTTCTCTGGGTGTGAGTTTCATTTTTCCCCCTTAGCAATAAAAAAAGCCGTCCTGAAAAAATCAGAACGGCCTCGCTGCCAAAAATTGATTTATTCTACATTTTTGAAAGATTTTTGTAATCGACTTTCAGATAAAGAAAACTAGAACTAAAGTTGAAATCCTTTTTCATGCTTTTCAAATGTTTTCTGAGGAAAATCCTAAAATATTCTGAGAAAATTGCTAGGCACTTATATCTTTGTATTGTATAATATTATGGCTCATTATGAAAAAGTCAAAAAGTTCACATATCTTTCCGATTGGCGTAAAACTTGCGCTTATTATCGGCTTTATAGTTCTTGTCTCTCTTGGAACGGTCACTTTCTTAAACAGCTTTTTTATCTCAAAGGATGTACGCATAACCGCAGAAGAAAACAACCTGACAATCAACAGCCGCTCAGCCAGCACGGTTCAGAACGAGATTGTCTCAATCCGATCCAATGTATTCCAGATTCTCGACTTAATCAATGTAATGTCAGGCGGCAAGAACTCTGCCCTCGCAAAACAGGCCGAAGCATTTTTCTTCGAGCGGAACTCTGACATCGCAGAGGTCCTTCTCCTCACAAACTACAATGAGAATTCAAACCTTGTGGTTCATACCCGTCTCAAGAACACAAGGTTTTTCACATCGAACGAAATTGACTTCAACGCCACGGACGACTTTATCTCACAAAACAAAAAGAAATTCCTCAGGGCCTGCGGAGGAGAACCTATCGCACTCAACGCCTCGCCATTTTTCAAGACAGGAATGATGTCGATTATCCTTCCCTACCGTGAGAGCGGTCTCAACCAGTGCTGCGTAATATTGTTCAGCCTTGAGTCGGTCATGGACATTCTTGGAAGCGGCAGCATGAACTCCACTTTTATGATTAACGATTCGGACGACCTGCTTTTCCATGCCGAAAACGACCGAATCTTGAGCGGTCAGAGCATGAAGAATCATCCGCTGGTAATCTCAATGCGTGAGAACAACCAGAACAACGAGGAAAGCCGCCAGATTGTTTTCGACTATGTCAACGACAAGGGCAAGAGAGCAAAATATATCGGAGCCTATCAGAAAATCAATTTCGCCGACATCTGTGTCCTTACGACGGTTCCTTTGAGCACGGTTCTTGAAGGCGTCCGCACCACCCGAAAAAACAATCTTTTCCTTATGGGCATCGTCCTTTTCGTTTCGATTATTTTTATCCTTACATTCGCCCGCTATGCGATTTCAAGGCCGCTTCGCTATCTCACCGCCTCGGCAGAAGAAATCCAGAAAGGTAACTTCAACACGGCCATCATCTCAACACTGAACACAAAACGCCGGGACGAAATCGGTCTTCTCAACAAATCGACACAGGACGAGCAGGAATTTCTGAACACCTTCGCCCGCTTCACCAACCGTGGGGTAGCAAAGGCAATCGCACGAAAAGAAATCGACTTCGAGCCTCACCTTAAGGATGTTACGATTTTCTTCTCGGATATCCGAGGCTTTACGGCAATCTCGGACGGATTCAAAAACCGCTTCGGTGAGGAAAGCCCTCGGGAAATCATCGGCTTCCTTAACGACTACATGAGCCGTATGGTCAACTGCGTCACAATCTCGGGCGGAACAATCGACAAATTCGAGGGCGACGCAATCATGGCGGTCTGGGGAATCTTGCGTGATGACAGCCTTGATTTCGAGCTTCTGCCGGATTCAGACCCCAAAAAGGCAGAGCTTTCACAGCTTCACGACCTTCATGTAAAACAGGACGCAATCAGCGCAATCCGAGGAACAATCGCAATGCGCTATGCCCTCATGCAGTACAACAAGGATGCTGAGGCAGAATTCTCCTGTTTACAACGGCGACACGATTCATACGGCGGATTTGTCCGAGGCCACGGTATGGTTTCAGGACGGCACAATCCTTGACCTTGCGGAAAACACAATGGCCCAGGTCTTCCTCAACACGGACGGCTCGCTGGGGGCAGATTTGGAAAAAGGTCTTGCCACGGTAGATTCAAGCGAAAGTTCCGGCGGACTTACCCTTACGGCTGAGAATGTTCGGGTCACTGTAAAAAGCGGAACAAAAATCTCCGCAAAGAAAGCAGAGAACAGCAGGAACATCAACCTTACCGTTCAAAAAGGAACAGCCTCTCTTGGCGATCAGTCATTCACGGCCGGAAAACAATTTCTCATAAACGAATCGGGCGAAACGGAAGCCCTTCTTTCGGTGACCACTCCCCTTCCTGACACGAAAATACTGCATTTCAGCGACGATTTATGCCCGGTTGATTTTAAATGGAGCGGAAAATCTTACAAAAACCTGCGCCTTGCAATTGCCGATGACAAAGATTTTACCATTATAAAAGAGACTTATGATGTGAGCGGCAAAGAGGGCGATACTCTTAACCTTCCAAAGGGAAGCTATTACTGGAAACTTTATTCCACAGAAAACGAAAAGGAAGCGACCAGCGGTAAGATTCAGGTCATTCAGTCGCTAAAACCTGAGCTTCTAGCCCCGGCAAGCGGATACAGCTATCAGTTTCGGAAAAAGCTGCCATCACTGCGATTCATCTGGTCAGAGGCGGCTTCGGCCACTGCATATAACATCAGAATTTCAAAAAATCAGGACCTGTCAAATCCCGAAATCGAGACGAGAAGCGTAAGTCCTTCTATTATTATTTCAACTCTGCCGGAAGGAATTTATTACTGGCAGGTCACGCCTTATTATGTGACCAACCGGGCAGGATTGCAGAACCCTTCCGATGTCGGCACTTTCATCATAAACCGCCGCGGGGAACTCACTCCGCCAGAGCTTTGCGCTCCTTCCAACGGAGATTTCATCGACAAGGCAAGGAATAAAATCACCCTCTCATGGAACATGGAAAGCGAGGCAAGCTCATACAAACTTCTCGTCGCAAAGATGCAGAGTCTCAACTTCCCGACCTTCACAAGACAGACAAACGAAAACTACTTCACTTTCAGGGATCTGGAAGTCTCACACCTTGAGGAAGGCCAGTATTACTGGGCTGTAACACAGATTGACTCCGAGGGAAACGAGTCTGGACGCTCAGAAGTACGCTCCTTCTATGTTATGAACGGAAAAATCGAGCAAAAGACAATCTTCCCTCCGGAGGGCTATGTATTATGGCAGCCTCTTTTGACCGATACCCGCTTCACATGGAAGACAAACATAAATTTCGCCCATCACATTCAGGTCGCAGATGACAGTGATTTCAACAATATCGTCTTTGACTCAGAAATAAGCAGCACATCATACAGCGGAATGAATCTTGGCGAGGGCACCTACTGGTGGAGAATCAGCACCCAGGAAGGAAATTTCAAGAGCGCGACACCAGGAAAGCTTTTTTACATCGTTTCTGAGCTTCCTGCCCCGCACCCGCTAAGGCCAAGCCTCCAGGGAAAGGCCGTCGTAAGGCCAAACGAAAACACGCTCTTTGAATGGGCTGAGGACGAAGAGGCAGATTATTACCGAATCAAGATTTACAAAGGCACTCAGGACACACCTGTTTATGACGAGAATTTTATTTCAGAGACCCGCCATGAGGTGAACTTTGACTCTTTTGAGGAAGGCTCTTACCGCTGGGAATTGCAGTCCTACATTTATGAGACGGAGCTTAACTCCCGGCGAACAAGCCTTATGGGAAACTCATATTTCACCCTGCGAAAGATTCGTCCCGTAACCCTTTCTTATCCTGCAGAAAAAACGGAAATCGACGGCTGGGATGCAATCGAAAATCCGGGATTCTTCTCCTGGAAGTCGGCCGAGCCTTTCTCAAAGGCTGAGATTATCCTTATCAAAAAAAATTCTGCCAGCGAGGAGCCTGTAATTATTCCTCAGAAAGGGTACGGCTCTAAAATGCCACAGCTTGCAGAGGGAACTTATGAATGGACTGTAAGCGCCTTGACTATGGACGAGCTTGATATCTCCGCCACAAGGACTCACACATTCACGGTAAAACCGATTCCTCCTTTTGAGATGCCAGAGAATGCAAGGACAGAGGGCACATCTCTCTTCAATGCAGACTATCTCAGGAAAACGCCTTACATAAAATTCATATGGTCAAAAGTTCCAAGGGCTTATGATTATGTCCTTGAAATCCTCAAAGGAAAAAATGTCGTGTACAAGACGGTCCTCAAGGGGAACGAAAACACAAGCCTGGAGTTTAAGGATTTGAGCCGGCTTTCAAAAGGTGATTTCAGCTGGCAGGTTCGTGCCGTAAGAATGAGCGACGACGGAAAAACAATACTCATCGACGGCAGTCCGGCAGAAAACACTTTTACAATCGACTACAACATGGACAAATCCGGCGGAAACCGAAAGCGAAACGGAGACTTCTATGCTCAGTAAAAAAGTTCTTGCTTCAATCGCTTTGGGAATAATGTTTACGGCCTCTGTCTTTGCCGAGAATACAGGAATCGGAGATATACCCGAGTCCAAGGGAGACCCGCTTAACGAAACTGCGGCGGCAAACGAGGTCCGTCAGCCCTTCAGCTGAAGCAGCGCCGGTGATGTACTCAAATACGAAATCATAATTGACAGATTTGACGAGGGAACCGAGAGCTATCTTCCATACTACTATCACGAGACAAATGAGGAAGAGACCCAAGCCTGCCTGGTTTACATTGATCCTCTTCTTCCTGTAGGACAGTACCGCTCAGAAATTAAAGTCTACAATATCCTCGGAATCCTTGAGGAGTCCATGACTTCTTACGATGAATTTACCGTCCGCCAGGCATACAAGCCTGAAATCAGGAGCGTAAGCTACCCTCTTTACATGAGAAATACGATTTATCTTGATGATCTGGATAACGACGGCATAATCGAAATCACCGGAAGAAACCTCTTTTTGCCCGACGAGACTGACAGGGCCATAGTCCATACAAAATATTACCTCAAAAGCTCAAGGACAGTTTACCCGCTAAAAATTCTCAGCCATGATGAGATTCGTAACCGCAAAATCGTCTTCCTCTTTGACATGAAGAAACTTGATGTGGGTAAATATCATTTATTCGCCCAGGATGCCTCGGGCCTTCATTCAGAGGATGACTCGGACTCAGAATTCTTCGTAAAATTCAAAAAATGGCTGGATATCGACATTGAGGCGGGTTATACTTGTCCTGTAGTCCTTCACGATGAGACTCTCCCGGAATATCTGAGCACAAAGGTCTTTCCCCTAAGTCTTCAGGGAAAATTCGCCTTTATGCCTTTCAAGCATGTCTGGGGCTATATGGGTCTTGGAATCCGTGGTAACTACTCACGCTTAAGCTATGACGCAGGCTCTTACACAATTGACGGAAACCTGGGTATGATTCACGGTCTTTTTATCTATCAGCTGCCTCTTTTCAAAAGACGGCTTATCCTTGAGCTTCACGGTGGAGCCGGAATCACATATTTCAACAATATCGTATTCCACTTCCCCCATAACATCAACTCAGACCCGCTGAATACGATTTCCCTTTCTTTTGATGCGGGATTATCGGTTCAGATTTACATAAACAAGCGATTGTACACAGCAATTGGAGCAGATTATGCCTTCACTTTAAACAAAGACATGAATCTTGGAGTAATAATGCCTCAAGCCAGCATCGGCTGGCAGTTCTAGGAGGTGCGGAGATGAAAAATTTATCCTTTCAGGGCTTAGTACAAAAAGTTTTTTTTGCTTTTTCACTTTTCCTTTTTTCGGCCTGTGACTTCAGCACGGTTTTTGAGCCGACATACAACGATGCTGTAAAAGACTACTTCAAGGAGTACACGGAAAACGCCGCCATTGAAGAGCATACTCTAAGCCTGGAGTCTTATTCCGACAGCTTAGGGCGCCTGTGCGTTCATTCCTCAGCGGGAGATCTTGTCCTTGATTACTACATGAGAAACCCTCAGAAATACATACTGCAGCCTTCGGTAACTTTCAGCGCTCTTGAAGAGACAATCGACAGGAGCGGGGTTGAAATCATACAGAGCGATACAGACCATATAGTCCTTACTGTTCCCCAGAGTCTCCTTATAGACAGCGATGAAGGAAAGAACATCTCACCAACGATTTCCCTTCTTGAGCCAAAAAGCGGCCGTACCTTCCGCCAGTACAGCGTGGATTTATACTGCAACTCAAAGCCACCGAGACTTTACAATCCGACAGTCCTGAACGACAATAACAGCACTTTCGCAATCGCTTTTGATATGCCGAGCGCGGCAGAACTTGCCCTCCGCCACAAGGATTTGACCACAATTTCAATCAACGGCTCGTCATTCCCGCTTACAATCGACGAAAACGGAAATTTTAACTTTGAAGACTCAAGATTCACCACAAGCCCAAAGTCAACCTACAATGCAATCAACTCAAAAAACTTCGTGCAGACAAGCCGTTCAGTTTATTTTGCTACAGAAGAAGCCTTTTCAGCCGACGAAAAATCTTACACGCTTGTATTAAGCGACTCGGCAGGGCTTACAAGCCAGACTACCGCAAGCACAATGATTACAAAGCTCAACAAGCCTCAAATCTTTGACCCAGAGAATAACGAAATTGCAGACGGCTCATCTGTCATTTACGAAAAAGATTACGAGAAAAACTGCAGCGAAATCACTCTCGTTCCACCAAGCCAGGATCATCTTGGAAACGAAGTCGAAGATTCAACCGTACATTATGTCATTTACAAGGGCACAAGCTCTGTCGCAAGCCTTTACAAGACCGGCTCCACAAAGGAAAGTCTAACGCTCCAGCTTGAAGTGGGAACATGGTACATAGAGGCCTATGCCGAAAAAACGAACTACGAGAATTCTGCCCCGGCCAAAGCAGACATCCGCGTAATTGACACCAGCCTTTACATAAGCGCCAGTGGCGACGACAGCATTGCAGACGGAAGCGAAGAACTTCCTTATGCCACATTCACTGCCGCAATCGCCGAAATCAACTCACGCTCTATTTCTACATCTAACTATGTATTCTACATCACAGGAAACCTCACAGGCGAAGAGGAATTAAAAGACCCGATCTCTGCAAGCTCACTCATAATAACAGGAAGAGATTCAAGCGGAGGAATCAGCTCACTCAAAATTGAAACGGCCCTTCCTCTCACACTCAAGAAGCTTTCTCTGGGAAGCCTTGCCCTTTCTTCTGGAAGTCCAAAGCTGGCCGACTGTAGGATTGAAAATCTTTCTGTCGCAAACGGCGCAGAAATCACGCTTTCGGACGGAGTAAGCGTTACAAATGCCGAAACAAGCGGAAGCATAAATATAGAAGGAAGCGCAGTCGTAACGGGCGAACTCAAAGTTAAGGATTCGGAAGGCGGAATCATTACAATCACAAATGAACTCACAGGTGAAACAGCCGCCACCATAACGCCAGAAACTTACGCCAACGGAACAAGAATTCTTTCTGAAAACGAACTTCTCGCCACAAATTACGGAAAATTCAAGGTCAAACAGAAGACGAGTGACACCGTCTGGGGAATCACGAGCGGCGGTCTTCTCTCAGAAATGGCAAAACGCCAGATTGCAATCAATGTCTATACAGGCGAAAGCGACATCGCAGTCACAAAATCAGAAAGCGCCAACACCGTCACATTCACTGCAGAATCTGGATTTACAGGCTTTGTATGGGAGATTGATGATAAAACACCGGAAGCCACAGGATATTCTGGAATCACGGTAAGCGAAGGAATACTCGTAATCGACACAAGCTCATGGAGCATAGGAATTTACGACATTTATCTCACGGCAGAAAAAGACGGCGAGACTTATTCTTACCACGCTCAGATTGCAATAAACTAAGGGGGAACAAATGAAAAACAAGATTTCAAGCACGATTTTCAAACTTCTCAGTATTTTATTTTTGCCGCTTCTTTTTTCATGCTCAAACCTCACGGATGATTCTTCTGCCCTCAAATCAAAAAATGGGCTTGCCACAATCAAAGTTGGCGTTGAAAACACAGATGCCCGTACTCTTCTTCCTGCAATCGAAATCACTGAATTAGTTTTAACAGGAGCATACGAAGGCGGGAGCGAAGAAAGCCTTGCCACAGCCCAAACCCTTGATGAAATGTCTTCAAAAGAAATCGAGATTCAGACCGGAATCTGGGAATTTACGCTGGCGGCAAGAGTCAGCGGCACGCCATACACTGCCACGATTACAAAAGATATTGAAAGCCAGGGCGAAAATTCCCTTAATTTTACCCTTGAACCTGCAAGCGGCACAACAAAAGGCTCCCTGGATTTTTCAATGACTTTCACAGGAAATGACAGCGAGCAATATACAATAAAGGCCTACTTCATTATCGCCACACCATATACTTATGAAAAAAGTTCAGGAGAAGAATTCGAACTATATGTAACCAACATTGAAGAAGGTAGCTACCCCTTAAAAATAGATTTTTATGCGAAAGATACCAGTGAAATCCTCAACACCTATCAGAGCATTGTTCGAATAAAAAAAGGAGTTAAAACAAGAGCCGAAGTCACGAACTTCAACCTGAATGACATATATTCAATCAGCTATGAAAATTTCGAAACAGACAGCGGTGACACGCTCGACCCTGAGACAAGCGTAATGACCCTAAAATTCAGCCGAAAATCCGGAGACTCTGACGGTTATATTGCGCTGCCAAAACTTACAAACAGCGAACTGACTTTCTCAGGCTGGTACACAAAAAATCCGGCAACCAGTGATTTTGAAGAATCCTCAAAAGTTGAGGAATTCGGCACGGCTCCAGATACAGTCCAGAAAATCAAAGTTACGGAAAATCAAAATCTGAAGGACCTTACGCTGTATGCAAAGTGGCTGACGAATACTTCCGGTACTATTCACACCGCACTGGATTACGAGTTTAATTTTGCAATCGACTCACCTTTTTTCGTACTTCCAGCACAAAAAGATTACGGAGTTACATTTACACCTAAACGAATAGAGTCTGACAACACAGAAACATCGATTTATTACAATCCGGCAGACGAAGAACTTTATATGGACTCTGCCTTTACAAAGCCATGCGCCAGCGGAGAAAAAATAACATTCAGCGCGACACTCTATTGCGAGAGTATAAAAGTTTCTGACTGTACCGTAAACGCAAATACATCGGGAAGACTTGCTGTTACAGTGCCGTCTATACAATATGAAGATAACTATACGCTAAAAATTTACGCCTCTTATCTAGGATTGGTTCACGAAGGGGATGGAGGGGTAAATCCTGAGCCTGTTACGGTGAATTCTTCTTCGGCAAATTTAATACTAAAAGATACAGTGGAAACTAGCACATATGCAGTTGCTACATTCACAAGCAATTTTACATTAGGAAAAAGCGACAATTTCGATGGAAACACAATTGAGATACCAACTGGAAAAACCCTTGAAATAAAAGCTGACACACCCGTAACCATAAGTGCTCAATATGTAGGCGATTTATTCAAAGTAACTGGCGGAACACTTATTCTCGGAGAAAATATCATCATTGATCATCCTTCAACTCACTGGCATATTGTCACGGTCTATAACGGTGGCACTCTCATAATACGAGGTGCGACAATAAAAAATGCTAATCTTTCTGGAGCATGGCACGGCTACATAAGCTGTTCTGACGGTGGCACTATTGTAATGGAAAGCGGCGCCATAATTGACGGTAAAGACAGTGCTATTTATGTCGCTTATGGCGGAACTTTCATTATGACCGGCGGACAAATATCTGGCAATGCAGGAGACTATTCAAGCCTAGATAGTAACGAAGTATATGCTGGCGGTGTTACCGTAAGAGAAGGCGGTACATTCATCAAAACTGGCGGAACTATCAAGGACAATCATGTTGCCAATAATATTTACAACAGGGAATATGAAACAAAAGACTGGTATTTGGAGAAAGAAGAGCCAAGACCAGATTATTACACAATGTTCACTCCACGAAACAATGTTATGTTTTTTAAAGGTGCAAAATATGGAACGAGCGAAGAAAATCTGACTATTTTTGCGGAAGACACTGGATATACAGATGAGTTCTAGGGAAAAAGAGAAAAAAGATTTTCCCATCTCTCCCGTTTGTCTTTGCTTATGCTTTCACCGTGACTGCCTCTTCAGTTTTCCGTTTTCAAATTTCAAGTTTTAATTCGTCTCTCAAGGCTAGCACTTGCTCCAGCGGGAGAGAACAACCTTTAGAGACAGTTTCAGGAGGAAGTCCAAGTACGAGAAAATTCTTCGCATTTTCGCGGGCGTTTGCCTGAGCACCTTCCTCTCGCCCTTCGGCAATTCCAGCCTGCTTGCCGTCCTCGAAATCGTAATATCTTTGCCTTGCCCATGTCATATACTGCACCCTCCATTGCATGTTGCGCTTCGCGTTATTCACATAACCGCTCAGCATGGAAGTGAAGCGGCTTTTTGCGCTGTTTGAAATCAGGAAGTTGAAGAAACTTTTGACTTCTTCATCCTCAATCATTTTAGCACAGGTCGGCGCAATAAAAAAGTGGCGGAAGTCTCGGTCTTTGAGTTTTATTTTGTTATCCTCAAGGCAAATGTTCTCAAAAGTGTAGACCGGAAGGTCCTGGTCAAAAATGTCGCTCATACAAATGAAAATCACATGGGAGTCCTTCAGCGATTTGTAGGGCTCGCCCTCTTTTAGTGAGTCCAATGCCATCAGGGCGGAATAATAGCGCGAGCGTTCCGGCAGTTCGTGGGTGTTCGCAACCTGAAGTTCGATGTCGTACATCCGGCCCGAGTCCTTCACGAACACATCAAGCCTGACACCTTTAGAATCATAATCGATGTCGATGACTTCTTCGTTGTGCATTTCCATTTTTTCGATTTTGATTTCGAGAAGCATTTCAATTAAGTGCTTGCACGCGTCGGGGTGGTGACGCATTACTTTATAAAAGATAAAGTTGTTCGCAAGGGTAAGCGACTCCCATTTCTGTTCAAGGTTAAGTGTTTTTGTTTCAGCCATACATTTCTCCATACAATACGGTATTTTTACGAAAAAAAAATTCGTTTTTCACTGTATAAATAGGCAAAAAAAGTGTGTTTTCGGCAACAAAGGTAGAGATAAAATTGCAAAATAAGAATACTCTTAATTTTTTTACAAGGAATTTTTCTTTCTTTGGGTAAACTACGGACTAAATCTATGTAATGTGTTATAATATAAGGAAGTATGAAAAACGGTACATTAAAGCCTTCTTTTTTATTAACTGCAATTTTGATTTTACTCACATTCGCATTTTCTTCATGCAATGATTCGCTTGACGACGAAACTACTCCAAACCAGAAGGTAACGCTTAAAGGCACAATCGCTCTTAGCGGGGCTCTTCCTTCGGAGCTTGTAAGTGGTTCCCTTGAAGCGGATTCACCTTCCCGCGCCGCCTTCCCTACTACAAGTGGCTGCACTTATTCCGTGACTGCAGTCTGCACAAATCCGGCGGAAAGCGTGAACGGAACTATAAGCGGAAATTCATACTCAATCGAACTTACCCTGGGAAGGACTTACACGGTCACCGCTGCCCTGAAAAATGGCGATTCAGATATTTTTTCTGATGATTGGGAAAATGTTGAAGTCACAAGAGGAAATGCCGCCACTTTGAGCCATGATTTCATTCTCAAAGGAAAATCAGGCGGAAGTGGAAGCATTGAGCTTAATATTACAGTTCCTTCAAGCGTAAAGAGCGTAAAGGCTTCATCATCTTCTTCTGGCTGGGATTCTTCTTCCCCAAGCTTTACCCTTGATTCCACCACGGCAACTCTTTCCTGCTCCTCAATAAACGCAGGTACTTACGAAGTCACACTGGATTTTTACGATTCGACTGATGAATCAAATAGAATTCTTCTTTATTCATGTACACAGAGCATAAATGTCGTCGAAAACATGAAAACAAACTTGTGGAAAGAAAGTTCTTCAGCAAGCTCCCCTATTTCAAACGACACCTTCACTCTCACAGATGCGCTAATCACCTCTTTTGAACGAACACAGATTTATGTCGGAGACACAAGCGTTGGCACAGCTTCTGAAAGCGGAAGCGGAAGTCCCTACGCACCATTGGCGACTTTCAAAAAAGCCCTGAGTATCATTGAGAATCAGGGGGCAAGCAACAAAGACTACACAATCTGGATTAGCGGGAATTTCACTGGAACTAAGACACTTTCAAGCTCACTGGACGGCAAAGCACAATCAATCACAATTTCAGGCACGAGTGGAAACAGCACGGATGTTCTGGACGGAAACAACGGTGGAACGACACTCACCGTGGCCACGGCGGTGCCTGTTACGATTAAGAATATTCTGATTACTGGGGGAAATGCTGAGAACGGTGGCGGAATCTACAATTCTGGAACCCTTTCGCTTTCTGACGGATGTCTCGTTGCGGGAAACACTGCAAGTAATTTTGGCGGCGGAGTATACAGCACAGGCACGATGTTCATGTACGGTTCTGCTGTCATCGGTGACTCAACGAAAAATGAGAGCGCAACAGAATCAGATTACTCAAACAAGGCAGGATGCGGTGGTGGAATTTATTCTACTGGAAACCTTTATCTGGGATATTCTGAATCAAATACGAAAACTGAGCTTAAAGGCGGCGTGTTCTACAATTTCTCTGCAAATACGGGTGGTATTTACCAGTATGGTCCGGGAGATGAAAGTAGCAGTAATCTCAAACTGGATTCAGGCTCTGTTTCCTATAACGCAGAGCGTGGTATTTATGCAGGCAAATGCACATTCACCATGACAGGCGGAACAATAAACAGAAATAAAGCCCTTAATGATACAAATGATGCTCAAATAACTGGTGCCGGTTTTTATGCAGGAACTACCTGTACGGCTTTAATTTCTGGCGGAACAATCAGCTATAACACTGCTGCGGAAAATGGCGGCGGAATTTATATTGCACAAAATAACAGTTATGTTACGATATCAGGCGGCATAATCAGCTCTAACACTGCAGACGGTAACGGAAACGGCATTGCAGTGATGAATGGTTCATTAAAAATGCAAGGCGGGGTAAAAGTTGATTCCAGCAACGATGTCTATCTTGCAAGCGGAAAAGTCATCACAATAACAGGCAAACTCGAAAGCACAACGACTGTAGCAAAAATTACGCCTTCCACATACACTGACTCAGTACAAGTACTTGATTTAGCTACAAACCCGACTCCTGCTACTACTCTTTTATCTGAATATAAAAAATTTGAAGTAGTACCGGATGGAAGTACCAAATACTACATCTCTTCTGACGGAAAGATTTTTTCAACAAAACCGGCGACACATTTCACGACCGTTCCCACTAGCGGTACAACCGTAGGTCTGGCAACAATAGATGACTTTAAGAAGGTTGCAGAATGGGTGGGTGACAGCAATGAGCTTAGTGGGGTTACTTTAAGCCTTCTAAGTAATGTAACACTTGATTCATCATTTACGCCTGTTGGTGAATACTATTCTGATTATGAGGTGAATAAGCAAGGGAAAGTTAGAAAAGTATTTACAGGTGGTACTTTCGACGGAAATAACAAAACCATTACTTACGACAATGTTTCTTTCACGCAGAAGTATTCCGGCATATTCAGCGGCGCTAAAAACGCAATCATTCAGAATTTAAACCTTGAGGGTACGCTTAATGTAAATGCTGATTATGCTGGC
>CALGGS010000176.1 GCA_937915735.1 uncultured Treponema sp. | reverse complement strand
GTTCTGCATCTGCGTGATGGAAAATATGCCTTGATTGAATTCAAACTTGGAAGCAACGAAATTGAAGAAGCGAGCCGCCATCTTTTGGAAATAAAACGGCTGGTTTGCGAATACAATAAGAACGGGAACATGCCGAGCCTCCGTGAGCCAGATTTGCTTCTCATAATCACAGGGACTGAATATGCCTACCGCAGGAAAGACGGCGTTTTTGTGATTCCGATTGGCTGCCTGAGAGATTAAAAAAGCGGAACACGCCGCAAAGCAATGTCCCGCCTTTTATTATGAATTACGCATTACGCATTTCTTGCTTATTAAACAAGACCTTGAGCCATGAGAATCGCAAGCGATTCTCGCACTGCAAGGAAAGATTTTACACTTCGCTCTCGCGAAGTGCGTGTCATCGCTCGTGCGACTTTCTTGCTTATTAGACCAAACCTTGAGCCATCATTGCACGAGCGACTTTAAGGAAGCCGTAGATGTTTGCGCCTGAAACATAGTCAACGGTTGCGCTTGGGGCGTACTTTTTGGCTGTCTCATAAGCGTTGTCGTGGATGTTGGTCATAATCTGCTTGAGTTTCGCGTCAACTTCCTCGCGTGTCCAAGAAAGCCGCTCGCTGTTCTGGCTCATTTCAAGACCTGAGACCGCAACGCCACCAGCGTTAGACGCTTTTCCCGGTGCGAAGAGAACGCCCTTTGACTGCAAGAATGCGATTGCATCCGCGCGGGTCGGCATGTTCGCGCCCTCGGCAACGAGCTTCACGCCGTTTGCGACGAGTTTTTCAGCGTCTTCCATGTAGATTTCATCCTGGGTTGCGCACGGGAACGCGCAGTCAACTTTGACTCCCCACGGCTTTTCGCCCTTGAAGAATTTTGCCTTCGGATATTTTTTGACATAAGCGTCGATTTTTTCTTTCTTAGCACGGAATTCCATGACATACGCGAGTTTTTCGGCATCGATTCCGTCCTCGTCGAGAATGTAGCCCGTTGAGTCAGAGAGCGTGATGACTTTTCCGCCCAACTGTGTGACTTTCTGACAAGCGTACTGAGCAACATTTCCGTCACCAGAGATGATTGCTGTCTTGCCCTTGAAGTCTGTTCCGGCTGCTTTGAGCATGCATTCAGCAAAGTAAATCAAGCCGTAACCTGTAGCTTCCGGACGAATCAAAGATCCACCGAAGTCCAAGCCTTTACCAGTCAAAACGCCTGTGAACTGGTTTGTGATTCTCTTGTACTGACCGAACATGTAAGCAACTTCTTTTCCGCCAACGCCTTTGTCGCCGGCTGGAACGTCTGTGTCAGCACCGATGTGTCGGTAAAGCTCAGTGATGAAGCTCTGGCAGAATCTCATGATTTCGCCGTCTGATTTTCCGTGACCGTCGAAGTCAGAACCACCTTTGCCGCCGCCCATTGGGAGAGTTGTCAAAGAGTTTTTAAGAACCTGCTCGAATCCCAAGAATTTAAGAACGTCAAGACCAACCTCTGGGCTGAAGCGGAGTCCTCCTTTGTAAGGTCCGATTGCAGAGTTGAACTGAACGCGGAAACCACGGTTTACATGAGGTTTTCCCTGGTCGTCTGTCCAAGGAACACGGAACATAATGATTCGCTCCGGCTCAACGAAACGCTCAAGAACGGCCGTGTTCTCAAGCTCAGGCATTGTGTCAACAACTGGTGAAAGAGTCTCCAAAACGAGACCTGCTGCCTGAAGAAAGTGCTCCTGATCAGCATAACGAGTTTTGAGCTCGTCCCAAACACGCTTACAATAAGCGTTCTTAACATTAAATTCTTTGATTGCCATTTTTTACTCCTTGTGGCGTTGTAATTACCCGGCTCAGCCAGGCAATTTAAAAAAAAGGCGCCATAAACAAAAAGCCACGGAAAATCCACTTGGACACACCTATAGCCCTTTATTTACGACGCCTTTGTCATATCGTTACTATATATAAAATCAAAAAGAATGTCTATAACTTACTAAAAATATTTTCCTTGTTTTTCTTTTGCATTGTGATAAAATTATAGAAGGTAAACCAAGATTCTTATGAATCGCAATTCTTTTTGGAGATAATTATGAATGGAAATGTAATCGTCGGTCAGTCAGGAGGTCCTACTGCCGTAATCAATTCAAGCTTGGCCGGTGTTTTTAAGACTGCACTTGACCGAGGGGCTAAAAAAGTCTACGGAATGTGTAACGGAATCAAAGGTCTTCTTGACGAAAAATATGTTGATTTAACAAATAAACTCAACTCAACTATGGCTATCGACCTTTTAAAGAGAACGCCTTCGTCATATCTCGGTTCCTGCCGATTTAAATTGCCAGATGTTGACAAAGACCCTGCAACATTCGAGAAAATCTTTAAAATCCTCAACAAGCTCGATGTAAAATACTTCTTCTACATCGGTGGAAACGACTCAATGGACACAATCGACAAATTGTCGAAATACGCCGCTTCAGTAAAAAGCGACATTCATTTTATGGGCGTTCCAAAAACTATCGACAACGACCTTGCAATCACAGACCACACTCCAGGCTACGGCTCTGCCGCAAAATTCATCGCCTCGACTATGAAAGAAATCATTCGGGACGGCCATGTTTACGATTACCCGACAATTTCCATCGTTGAAATAATGGGTCGAAATGCCGGCTGGCTCACTGCCGCCGCTGCCCTTGCAAAATCAGACGATTGCGAAGGCGTAGATTTAATCTATCTTCCTGAAAAAGTTTTCGATGTCGACCATTTCCTCCAAAAAATCAAGGAACTTTCAAAGACAGGCAAATCAATCGTTGTGGCTGTTTCTGAGGGTGTCCGTGTCGCAGACGGAAGGTTCGTGTTCGAGCTTGCAGAGCATGTCGAATTCGTCGATGCCTTCGGTCACAAGCAGATGTCAGGTACGGCGAAATTTCTTGCGAACAAGGTTACGGCAGAATTAGGAACAAAGGCGCGTGCAATCGAGCTTTCAACACTGCAGCGATGTGCGGCTCACATGTCAAGCCGAACAGACATTACAGAAGCATACAATGTGGGTGGTGCGGCTGTAAAAGCGGCATTTGAGGGCGAAACGGGAAAAGTCGTGGTAATCAAGCGAGTTTCTGACGATCCTTACATGAGCATCACTGAAACGGCAGATGTCTCAAAAATCGCTAATGTCGAAAAGAAGATTCCTCTCGAATGGATTACTGATGACGATTATGTCACGCAGGATTTGATTCACTACATTCACCCGCTCATTCAGGCAGAGCTTTCACCAATTATGGTTGACGGCCTTCCGCGGCACTTGAATCTTACAATGTAGAAGTCGCTACACATTGACCGATTTTGACACGATATTCGTCGCCAGAGTCGGTCACTTTTTTTATTTCTTCGAAGACATTAATTTTATCTTTTTGTACCAAAATTACGATTGTCGAGCCGTGAAGGTCAAAATAGCCTTTTTCCTCTCCTTTTTTAAAGCCTGACTCTTCAAAATGATTTTTAATTCCGCCCACACTGAAGGCACCGATTTCAATTTGAGCGAGTTTTCCGAAATTTTCGCTTTCGATTATTGTCCATGAACGGCGATTTTTTGTGTAAAGGCGGAAATTTTCTGCTGCCAAAGGCTGAACGCTATAAAGACTTCCCTCAATAAAATGATTTCCGTTCTGGCTGCCACTGTCTACGAAGCAATAGCGGTGATAATCCGTTGCACAAAGACGGAAAACGAGGCACAGCCCGCCATTAAAAGATGTAAGAAGTGATTTTTCCTCAGCCTCGCTCATATTAAATTTTTTGCATTCAAAAAAATCTTTTAAAGTGTAATCAAATCCCTTAATGTGAAATTTCGCATCCGTTCCGCCTTCGCTTTCAGAAATATTGTAGACAGAAAGAAGGCTGTCCGCCGGGGAAATAAAGTGAGAAGGCTCACTGTCAAATGAAAAATCTTTTTTGCGAGTAAAAAAATCATTGAATGACTTGAATTTTACCCCCTCAAAGCCTGTCATATCGATAGAATTCTTTTTGACAAATGAATTGACATAAAAGCTGGAAAAAGGAGAGCGCAAAACAGCTCCAAGAAGCTTCGGAACCTTGAGAGCGAGAATTATATGAAGCAAAACTCGCCCGAAAGGAGTTCCGTAGAGAAACAGAACTGATTTATCATTTGAATTTTTTGACATAAGATTAAAATGCCTCTGCCTGCTGGCTTTCTATTTCTTCGATTGTCGCTTTGTTCTCAAAAACGATTGACGGGTCTTCTTCAGGAGTCTGAACATAATATGCTTTTCCCAAAAGAAGAAGAACAAGCTCTACAACACCAATAAGGATGAGAACGCATTTTCCGATTAAATGAGGCTTTAGCATCTTAAAGGGCGTGATAAATGCGAGAGCCATAATGAACAAAAAGATTGTAGCGGGAAGAATCGGAGGACGGGAATTTCCCGTAAAATATGAAACGATGAAAACAGCCGGCAGAACTACGGCAACGCTAGTTACAGGAAGCCCCCGGTATTCGTGCCGGCTTTCATTTGTCTGACTCTGGCGTTCCATTTCGTCAACATTAAAGTAAGAAAGACGGATAAGCGCACACAAAAGATAAAGCGCACAAACGCATATAACGATACGCGCCTGCCAAGGGTGATCAACAGGGTATTGCTTGTCACCAATCGCAAGCTTGTAGACAATGAGAGAAGGAAAAACTCCGTAACTGATGATGTCTGCCATCGAGTCAATCTGAATTCCGAAAAGTTTTTCGCTTGGAGTACGGTCTTTTTTGGTAGAAGCAACCTTTCCGTCAAACATATCCATAACGCCTGCAATCATAAGACACAAAAGCGCAAGAATAAAGCTTCGGTCATTGTTCGAGAACACAAAGTGAATGCCCGCAAAAGCGAAAAGCATACCAACATAAGTGAGCACGACCGTGTAATTGTAAACTCCAAGAAGATGAATTCCCTGTTTTTTGTTCATATTTTGCCCCTTAATTAAATCCAAAGCCAAAAATCAAGCCGTAGACGATAATCGTAAACGGTTTTGATGTAAGAATGATTAATGCGAACTTCTTGAACTTCATTTCGGTAAGCCCTGTGAAGTAGCAGAGGAAGTCATCCGGCGAAATCGGCAGGAAAATCGCTATCCAAAGGAAGACCGGATAACTTTTTTTTTGCCTCTCAAGCCAGCGCATACTTTTGTTGTATTTTTTTTCGGAAAAGACCTGTTTTACGAGAGTAATTCCGAATTTCCTGGAAAGGGCAAAGGCCAAAAATGAGCCAGAGCAGATTCCGATATAATTGCAGATAATTCCGACCCAAGGCCCGAAAAGAGCAGGTCCGACAATGCAACCGAGCGTGCTCGGAATGACGGCATAAACCGTTTTAATGCACTGAAATAGCGTCAGCAAAATGGGACCGGCAACTCCGAAGGAATTTATAAATTCCTGAAAAGATTCCACATCGCGGAATGTGCCGATTTTGTATTCGTAGAAGAACCAAATCCCTATTCCGACGAAAATAAACGCGAGCATGACAATAAAAATCTTTTTGAGAAGGCTTGTTTTTGTCTCGATGAGGTCAACGGCTTGTTCCTTTGTTTGACCGAGCAACTCCGCAGCTTTTTCTTTGTTGTGCTCGATTATTTCACTCGCCTTTTCCTGAATCTTATGCTCGATTTTATGTTCCATTTTAAGCAAAATAATAATACCAGAATTTTTAAGTTTATTCTACATTAAAAAAATTTCTCCACATCTTTCAAAGAAAAGCAAGAATTTTTCTAAAACAAAAAGACTGGTTTTCTTGAATTTTAAGGAAGTTCCAATTAGACTACAAAACATGAAATACCGAAGAAAAGAAGTCATCGATGCCCTTCAATGGAATGGGAAAAATCAGGCGGAAGTAAAAGCATTTGCAAGCCAGTTCGCCATGTTTGATTACGCCGACATGGACAAAGACGGTGCCCTGGATGCGGTTCTGAAGGTCAAAAATTCCGAAAAGATTGAAATCGCTCACACAGGAGATTACATAGTCCGCGGCAAAAAGGGCGATTTTTTCATTATGAAGCAGAAAGAATTTGAAGAATTGTATGAGGAAGTGAAGTAAAAAAATATTATGGCAGGAAACAGTAATTTACATGCTTCAAGAGCAGATAAGGCTGATGAATTTTACACACAACTTTCCCTTGTAGAAAACGAACTGAAACATTACAGAAAGCATTTTATTCATTGCTTTTCGAAAATCAGAAATCAGCTGGTGCTGCTTTTTCTATACTGCCAGAAAATCTGAAAGTGCATGAGAAATCTCCAGCATTTGAGCAGGAGAAAGTTTTGTAATTTTTTCTACAAGACAGTCTTTATCAACGGTTCCAATCTGAGGAATAAGAACGACAGAATCATGGGGAAGTTTCGTTATACTCTTTGAGAGTAATACATTATCCCTGTGTTCTGCAAGTAGAGTATTCGTTGTGAGTGGCAGAACAACTGTTGTTGCAATTCTACTGGCATTAAAATTATCATTTTGAACAACAAGAGCAGGTCTTCTACCCATTGTCATGCTCCCAAAAGCAAGACCAAAATCAACCCACCATATTTCACCACGTGTCATTCTTCACAGCCTCCCACATAGAACGCATAGAAGAATGTGCTACCGCTACCTGTTCTTCATGAGGAATTTTCGCATACACCGCATTTATACGCTCAACTTCCTCTGGGTCAACGCTGTTTTCATCTGCAATTGCACGTTTTTTTGCCAAAAGTTTCTGTACTTTTTCAAAAATACCTTCGAGAGACGGAACATCCAGCTTTTCCAGTTCTGTACTGAAATATGCATATGCAAAATCACTCATTCGCTACCTCCGTTTATTATTATAACACAGGAAATATTGTTTTTGAATAGAAAGAAGATTCTTATTTACCCCGAACCGCGTTAAGGATTGTAGCCCCGCCAAAGGCGTTCTGGAGTGACTGTAAGGAACGGAAGAATGGAGTGCGGTTAGCACGGAAGGGCGAAAAGCCTGACCCGAAGCGATGGGATTGCCGTGTCTGACGGCAATGACAGAGCGTAGGGTAACGCCCAGCGTTTTCGGCGTTACCTTTAAACGCCCAACTTTTCAAAAAAATTCCTTTCCGATTCACCAAATTTTCATTATCTTTATAGAAAGATTTCTTTTTTTATAAAGGAGTGCATTTCAAAATGGCGGAATACCAGTTTCAAACAGAAGTAAACCAGCTTCTTAAACTTATCATTCATTCAATGTATTCAAACAAGGATATTTTCCTTCGCGAAATCGTTTCTAACGCTTCGGACGCTCTGGACAAGCTCAACTATCTCAAAGTTTCAGACGAGGCTTACAAGGGAGTTAAGAGCGAGCCTAGAATCGACATCACTTTTGATGACCCGAACAAAATCCTCACTGTTCAGGATTCTGGTATCGGTATGAACGAGGAAGACTTGAACAACAACCTCGGTACAATTGCCCGCTCAGGAACAAAGGCATTCATCGAAAAGATTGCGGAAGATAAGAACGCCGGAGAATCAAACCTCATCGGTCAGTTCGGTGTTGGTTTCTACTCAGCTTTCATGGCTGCAAAACGCATCAATGTTTACACACGAAAGGCGGCAAGCGACAAAATCTACAAATGGTCTAGCGACGGCACTAACAGCTACACAATCGAAGAAATCAAGGCCGACAGCGATGAGGCTAAAAAATATGGCTTCGACAAGGCCGAGACCTGCGGCTCTGCAATCGAAATGCTCTTGAACGATGATTCAAAAGAGTACGCTTCACGATGGA
>CALGGS010000175.1 GCA_937915735.1 uncultured Treponema sp. | reverse complement strand
AAAACCGTTTCTCTGATAAGCCAATGTTGGAGTTATAGAGTCATAATCTGCGCCTGTAATTCCGGATTTTGTGTATTTTGAAACAGAGCTTTGAACTGTTCCTTTTATGCCATAAAATTCAAATGTCAAGTCAGAATCATAAATGTAGCCTTGATATTCAGAAAAAGTCTGACTTAAACTTCCGGCTTCAAAAAAATAATTTTTAGAAGTTACGATAGAGTTTTCTGAAGATATCGTATATTTAAAAAAGATTGAATCAAATTTTGACCAGGAGTCATCACTTAGCGTAACCGTAAAATCAATTTTGCCAGCTTCATTCCCCTTTGAAAAAGAAATGTCTTCCACGGAGACGGTATCTGTCAATGCAGAAAGAGTCGTATTATATGAATAAATTTCCTCGCTGATTTCTCCATAAAGGTATTCATAAGGAATGATATAATTTTCATCGCCTGAGTCGTAGAATTTTATAGTGTTACCAAAAGATTTCGAGCAAAGAATACCCTCATCATTATAGTAAAGGCACAGAAGAGAATTAAAACTGCCTTTCCCTGACGGAGCAAATTCTATTTTCGTATATTTATTACCTGTACTATTAACATTTGTAAGATTTGAAATGCAGGGCTTTGAGGGAAAGCAAATCTCAGATTCAAGAACTTTTCCTATATCGATTGTCAAAATTAGTTTTACGCAAAGATTTGCCACATTTTCTACATCAAGCGTATGGTTAAACATTCCTGTTTCCTCGTCATAATCGCTAAAATCTTCGTGTCGTAAACCGCCGTCCTTGTCCGTATATTCGCAGGCAAAGCGCATATTTTTTTCTGAAAGTTTTACGGTGCCATAAAAAGTCGCATAATTTACAGTGTTTATGTCTGAGCCGTAAATTTTAAGATTTTTCAGATTCTCCTTATAAGTTTCTTTGTCAAAAACATCGTTTATCTTAAAATCTTTAGGTAGATTCCGGATAATAGCCTCGTAGTTGATGCCGTTATTCTTTATCGCCGTAAAATTTTGGGAATCAGAACTATTCCCCGCTTTATCCACGGCTGTTACAGAAAAAAGAAGAGCGCCGTCTTCCAGAAGGCTTTCATATTTTATGCAAAAAATTCCGTATCCGTCTTTTTTTTCGATTCTGGCATTTTCAGAATTACTGTCATAAATTACAGATTTTTCTTCTTCATAGACGATATTTGACTTTGTGTCATTTGTCCTTTTCTCCGTAATCTTAATGCTGTTTACCCCGCTTTCTGCGTCATAATATTTTCCGTAGATGTAAAATGTGCCGTTCGTGCGGTTCTGTAAAATTTGTTCGTCGGTCATTGCAGAAAGAAGAACTTGATTGAATTTCTCTTCCTCCGGAAGGTTTTCTGCGTTTTCTAAGGAAATTTCGTGTCGCGTAACAAAGAATTCGTATTTTTCGGGCGGAGTTGTCTCAATTTTTGGCTCGTATCGCACCGTAAATGTTGGAGAATTTTTGAGAGAATAATCCCCGCCGTTTATTTTTGCCGTGATATTTTTTCCGAAAGACAGTTCCAGGCTGATGTAAGCCAGATTTTGATTTTCGATGAATTCCCTGAGCTTTTGGGAATCAGGGGTTAAGGTCAGAATGTTCGTTTTTGAATCAAAAACCGGCTTTTCAAAAAAATCTGACATATCAAGCGTAAGATATTTTATTGAAATGCTTTCTTGTCCGTAGCAAAAAAGATTTTCCATTGCCATATTGAAATTTATGGTAATTGGTGTGTTCGAGTAATTTATTTCGCCTGGAGACGGGCTGTAAGAAGTGATTTCTGGAAGAAGCGTGCAGTCCGGCTGAATCAGAATGTCGGCCGATGCTTTTAAAAGCTTGACGGTGATTTTATAGATTCCGTTTTTGATATCGCTTTCTTTTTCGTTAAGGGTAAAATCCACGAATCCTGAAAGGTCTTGCCCTGCATCCGTCTGGGAAACTGCCTTTAGTCCGTTGAAAATGTAGTCGCTTTTGTTGAGCGTAAACTGAAGGCTCGTCGTGTAGCCGACTTTGCAGGGCTTTTCGCCGGCAGACAAAAAGCTTCCGAACTTTTCATCAGATTTTACGATTAGGATGCACTCTTGTGCGTTGGCGTAATCAATTTGCTCGTCAAGCTGCTTTTTTAGCTCCGCGCCTTCAAGAAAATTCTGGCAGGAAACAAGAAAAACAAGGAATAGAAGTGAAAAAATCAAAGTAAAAAACCTGTCATTTCGAGGGAAGCCGAGGAATCTGTCCTTAAAAACTTTTTTCATACGAGGCTCCTCATAAGGGAAGGGGAACTTCTAAAAACTGAAGTTTTTAGAGTTTCATTGTAATGTAACTATTGCCACTCGTCAATTTTTATTCTCTTTCCCAAAATTAAAATCTGTGGTAATCTCTGAGAACAAAATATAAGGAATAAAGAAATGGCTTCTAAAAATGTTGTAAATAATTACGGTTCGTTTGATGTTACTTTTGTAAAGGGCAAGGGGGCAACTTGCTACGACTCAAACGGAAAAAAATACATTGACTTTCTGGCAGGAATTGCTGTCAATTGTCTCGGGCACAACTTTAAGCCGCTCGTAAAGGCAATCTCCAAGCAGGCAAAAAAACAGATTCATATCTGCAATTACTTTGTAAGCGATGTTGGTGTCCAGTATGCGGGCGAATTGCTTTCCAAGACAGGCTTTGACGCCGTTTTTTTCGGAAACAGTGGCGCGGAAGGAAACGAGGCTGCAATTAAGCTGGCACGAAAATACGGATATTTGAACGGCGGCGAAAAACGACGGGTCATTTACACGCTCGAATCTTCTTTTCACGGCAGGACTCTGGCAACTCTTACGGCAACCGGTCAGGAAAAATTCCATCCGGCTTGCTTTGCTCCTTATGTAGACTGCTTTAAGACAATCAAGGCAAACGACTGGGAAGCAATTAAAACAGCTTTTGACGACACGACCGCAGCCCTTTTGATTGAGTGTGTTCAGGGCGAAGGCGGAGTCAACATTGTGGACAGTGACTGGGCAAAAGCGGCCGCTGACGCTGCCCGAAAGGCCGGCGCAATCGTTATGGCAGACGAGGTTCAGACAGGCTTTGGCCGCACGGGAACTTTGCTTGCAAGTGAGCAGCTGGGCTTTAATCCTGATGTCGTTTCCTTTGCGAAGGGAGCGGCAGGCGGAGTTCCTTTTGGCGGAATTTTGATTCGAGGAAAGGCGGCGGATGTCTTTAAGGCGGGCGACCATCAGTCAACATTTGGCGGAAATCCTTTGGCTTGTGCGGCAGGCCTTGTTGTTCTTCATGAGCTTGAAAAACCAGGCTTTTTGCAGTCTGTAACAGAAAAAGGCGAGTATATGCGAAAGAAAATCGCTGAATTTAATTCAAAATTCGTCGGTGAAATCCGTGGAAAAGGCCTTATGATTGGCGTTGATATGATAAACGGTGCAAAAGCCCTTGATGTCGAAAAGAAATTGCTTGAAAAAGGCTTGCTCACTTCGACGGCGGGCGCAAACACCTTAAGAATCGTGCCTCCGCTCAACATTTCATACAAGGAAATTGACGAAGGACTTGCGATTCTAAAAGATGTGCTTTCTGAAGCCTAATTTGGAAGAAAAAGAGTTTGAAAGAGGAAAAGAAACCTTTTTAAGGTTGCGTTTCCTCTTTTTTTTAGCCAAACTGAGTAATCAAATCCTTCTGGGTTTTCGAGCCTGTCTTGCTCAAAATTCGGCTGAGCAGGCTTTGTACGGCAGTTTCTGAAACTTCAAGAAGCTCTGAAATCTGCTCGACGGTCTTTCGCTCGATAATCTTGTTCAAAATAAATCGCTCGTTTTTTGTAAGACTGTCAAGAATGTTCTGATATGTCTTTAACGAAGCAAAAAGTGTCGGCTGAATGTAAGATTCACCGCGCTTAACGGCTCCAATTGCTTTTAAAAGCTCTTTTTCTGTTCCCGCCTTTGAAACAAAGCCTTTCGCCCCGATTTCAAGAAGAAGCGTTACGATGCCTGGATTTGAGTACATCGAATAAACTACGGTTTTTATTGTCGGAAAGTGAATTTTTATTTCCCGAAGAATGTCGATTCCGCTTTCATCTCCTAAAAAAAGGTCAAGGACTAAAATCTCTGGAAGCCCGCTTGGTCCCATAATTGAAAGCTCAACCAGCTTGTCAAAGGACTCCGTTTTTGTTGACGCAAATCCCTTGCAAATAAAGCCCGCCTCATTTTCGAGAAACTGCCTGATTCCAAGATTCGTAAGGGCGTGGTCTTCTACGACGAAAAAAGTCGTTCCTTCAAGGCCATATTTTGATTTACTGTCCATTTTTTAAAGTCTCCATTTCTTTGATAATCGTAACCTGAGTTCCGACGCCTTCTTCTGAACTGATTTCGAGTTTTGCCCCAATTGCACGGGCGCGCTCAGTCATTCCGAAAAGTCCAAAGTGCTTAGTTTCCGCAGCGATTTTTCTTCGCCGCTCTACATCAAAACCCTTTCCGTCATCTGTAATAAAAATATAGATTCCACGGTTTTCAGAGCCGATTTCATTTCTGATAAGAACCGTAACTTCACTTGCAGACGCATGCTTGATGATATTATTTAAGGATTCCTGCACGATTCTGTATAGATTTAAGTTTTCTGGCTGAGTTAAAAAATAAGTGTCGATTCCTTCCGTGACGGTAAGACGGAAGTCAAGCCCGCTTCTCTCTTCAAAGGTCTGGCAAAGATTCACGAGGTTTGCGACTAAATCATTTTTCGTGATGTCGGGAGGCGCGAGGTTGTAGCTCATTGAACGAACTTCGATTAAAGATTTTTCAAGAATAGAGGAAAGCTCTTTTTCTTCAAGCTTTTCAGCAAGACTTTTGCAATATCGTAAATCTTGAGCTACGGTGTCGTGAAGCTCCCGTGCAATGCGGCCTCGTTCTTCTTCCTGTCCCTGAATCGTAAATTTTAAATGCTCTGCCGAGTCGAGCATAGTTCTTTTGGATTTTAAGAATTTTATGGCAAGAATTATAGCTCCGACTGCGACGATAAAAAAAACAAAATCAAAGATGATAAAAAATATCGTGTATGAGTGAATTATTGATTGAAGCTGAGCGATTTGTTCCTCATAATTCATATTTTACCAGTCTTCCTCGCCTAAAAAATAGACCATACCTTTGAAAACTTCAAAGCCTAAGAAAGTCGTGATGAGCCTGTCCGTAATTGAGAGGGGAATTTGTGCCAAAATTGAAGACGCCAAAAGTGAGAAGTGCATATCGACGAAAGAGTCTGTAAAATCTTTGATAGGCGCAAGTCGGTCTGGAATGTCGAGAATCGTAAAACGCATAAAGTCGATAAGACCGCTGGATATAATTACCAAAAAAGAAGAAATGACTGCAATCAGAATAAGATAGAGGATTGTGATAGTCCTGGAGATTTTGAATTCTTCTTTTTTGCGGGCGAAGAACCAGGTGACGAGAGCGACAAGCGCACTGCAGATTCCAAAAAGAAAGGCAAAGGGGTCAAGGGAGTAACCGCGCGAAACCTGGATGAGTGTGCTTAAAATATTGAAGCCGATTCCAACACAAAGCCCCGGGACTAATCCGTAATAAAAAGTTATAGCGACAGTGAAAATCGTGTCCATAAAGAGAGGAATGTGAAAAACATCGCAACAGATGTAGGCAGAAATGTAATTTAGTGCTTCTGCTGTTAGGCAAACAAGAAAAATTCGTGTAAATCGGGTTGCTTTGTCAGTGTCCAAAAATAAATCTCCAAAATCTCTATATCTTTATGATTATACCACAATCTGAAAGAATGTCGAGTGTAATGTTGAGTTAAAGTCTTATTTTCTATATAATCTCTACATCATTTTAAAAAATCGAGGCATTGGAAAAAAAACATCCTAAAATAGCGTCTGTTTTTTTTCCTGACAAGTTTCCGTTGGAAACTTGCTTCATAAAATACCACTTCTCATTTCATTACGAAGTGGCTTAAAAAAATAAATTAAATGTTCAAACATTTAATTTATTTTTTTTACAGAGGAACTTATGCTTACTCTCAAATTCGGTGGCACATCAATGGGAAGTGCCAAAAGAATTCTTGATTCTGTGGAAATTATGATTGGTCGTGCAAAAGAAGACCGAATCAGCGTTATCGTTTCTGCCGTCGCTGGCGTTTCAAACAGCTTACAGAGTGCAATTGACGGCTGTGTCACGGGCGGACGAGCTGCCACTTATGTCGAAAGCATAAGAAAAACCCACGCAGAAATCTGCTCTCAAATTGAGTCTCAGGTAAAGGGCTTTAGCGCAGGCGAGACTCTCAAAAAAATAGAAAATAACTTTATCGAGCTTGAAAAACTCTTGAACGGCGTTGCTTCTTTTGGAGAATGTCCTTCTTCAATTCACTGCCGGATTATGGGAATGGGCGAGCTTTGCTGTGTTCCAATCGTAAATGAGGTTTTAAAGGCAAAAGGTCAGGATGTAATCGTTCTTGACAGCCGAAGGTTTATCTTCACGACTGGAAATCAAGCCGAGGGCGATGTGGATTACGGTCGCACTCAGATTGCTCTTTCTCCATACAAGGATGGCGGCAAAAGCGCTCAGAATCGAGTCATTTTAATGCCGGGATTTGTCTGTGCATGGAGCGAGCATCTCGACGACGAGGTTAAAATGGGCTTACTGGGCCGAAACGGCTCAGATTTTTCTGCGGCTGTCGTTGCAAGCTGTCTTGAGTCAAGTAAATGCGAATTCTGGACAGATGTAGACGGAATTTACACGGCAGACCCTCGTGTTGTCTCTGATGCAATCTTAGTCGAGGATATGACTTACGAAGAGGCGATGGAGCTTTCTTTCTTCGGAAGTAAAGTCCTTCATCCGAAAACTCTCGCTCCTTTGGCGGCAAAAAACATCGAGGCATGGAGCTTAAACTCACATAATCCAGAAGCGCGGGGTACAAGAATCGGGCAAGGACCTTTTGAAAGCGAGAAGAACGCCGGTCCTGTCCGTGGAATTTCTTGTCTTAAAAACACGGCGCTCGTTTCCGTTTCTGGAAGCGGAATGAAGGGAAAAACAGGCATCGCAAGCCGAATCTTTGCCGCCGTAAGCCGGGCAGGAATCTCAATGCTTTTGATTACCCAGTCTTCTTCAGAATATACAATTTCTTTCTGTGTAAGGCAGAGCGAGGCTCAGGCTGTGGAAGATGTTCTTTCTCAGGAATTTGACCTTGAAATCCGGGAAGGCGTAATAAACAAAATCCGAGTTCAGGAGCACACGGCAATCGTCTCAATCGTAGGAGACGGAATGAAAGAAAACTGCGGTGTCGCCGGAAAATTCCTTGACTCACTTTCAGCTCGGGGAATTAACATTCTTGCAATCGCACAAGGCTCTAGCGAGCGCTCAATTTCTGTCGTTATCGGCGGGGAATTCGGGGACATCGCTGTTAAGGCGGCTCACCTCTTCTTCTTCAATACGGCCCAGCCAATCGAGGTTTTCGCCTTTGGTGCGGGAACAATCGGCGGCGCCCTGCTTGACCAAATCCGTGACCAGCACGAAAAACTCCTTGAACAGAACATTGACATTAAGGTCTGCTGTATTTCAACTCTTGACGGCATGATTTTGGACGGAAACGGAATCGATTTGACGGATTGGAGAGCAACTTGCAAAAAGGCGACGGAACAGACAAATGTTGACGAAATCTTGGACTTCGTTCGGGATACAAAGCCATTGAACCCAGTTTTTGTTGACTGCACGGCAAGCTACGACCTTCCAAACCGATATTTAGACATTTTCAAGGCTGGAATGAGCATCGCTACCCCCAATAAGCGGGCAAATTCTATGAGTATGGATTTTTATCACGAGCTTAGAAAGGTTGCAAACGAAAATCACTGCCGCTTCCTCTACGAGACAAATGTTGGCGCGGGCTTGCCAATCATCGATACCTTGCAGAACCTCTTTAACTCAGGCGACAAGCTTACCGGCTTCAACGGAATTATGTCCGGCTCCCTCTCTTACATCTTCGGAAAACTGGACGAGGGCAAAAAGTTCAGCGAGGCTGTCCTTGAGGCAAAAGAATTGCGCTACACCGAGCCTGATCCACGGGATGACCTTAAAGGCACTGATGTCGCCCGAAAAGCACTGATTATCGCCCGTGAAAGCGGCATGACAATCGAACTTGATGACATCAAAATGAACTCAATCTTCCCGGAAAACTTCTCAATCGAGGGCACAACCGAGGAATTCTTGAAGCGCCTGCCAGAAGTTGATGCCTACTTTGAAGAAAAGATGGCAAAACTCAAAAAAGAAAACAAGGTTTTGCGAATGGGTGCTTCAATCAAAGACGGAAAAGTTTCTGTCGGTATGCTTGAAGTCGGCACAGACGATCCTCTCTACGGAGTGCGGGGCGGAGAAAATGCTTTCGTCTTCCAGACTGAGCGATACTCACCGATTCCCCTTACCGTCCGCGGATACGGTGCGGGTGCGGGCGTTACGGCGGCAGGTGTCTTTGGCGACATCATGCGCACAGTAAGCTTCAACCCGACAAAATAAAGCCTCTAGGTCTTGGAGCTGTCAAGTTCGGTAATCGCCTGCTTCAGCTCCATAATCAAGATGCTAGAGTAATCCCGTCATCTCGTTGCGGGAGTCTGCCGCTAATTTTTTAATCATTTTACAATATTTTAAACCACAAACACCGGCCTTGAGCCTGTGTCGGCTTTGAACTTCTTGTTATGACATTTTTACAACATTGCAACCTTAAGCTGTTTTCCAAATACTGATGCAACTTTTTGAAGGGTAGACAATCGGATATCTTCAGAATGGTTTTCCATTCTTGAAATGACACTTTTTTTTGTTTCAAGTTTTTCTGCCAACTGTTCCTGTGTCATTCCGCTCTCTAGTCGCATTTCTTTTATCATCATACCGATTTTGAATTCTTCATAACCTGCATCAAAATCTTTTGCAAATTCTAGATCTTTTTCTTTACGCTGAGAAATATAATCATCTAAATCAATTGTTTTATTTGCCATTTTCTTTACTCCTTGTTAAAAAGTCTTTCATTCTTGCTTCACAAACTTCTATTTCAGACTTTGGTGTTTTCTGAGTCTTCTTTTGGAAACCATTTGTAAGAATTACGATATTTCCATTGTGAAAGAATCCTAGTGCCGATAAATATTTCCACCCAACTCAATTCTGAGTCCAAGCCCTAAAGTTCAATTAATTTAAGAAAATCTGGCTTGAACAGATTTTCTTAAATAGCCCTAATTTCGACTTTTTGAAGTTGCCAAACATTCAATCGGTAAGTTTTCAGTGTTTTTCCGTAATGCAAAAGTCGA
>CALGGS010000174.1 GCA_937915735.1 uncultured Treponema sp. | reverse complement strand
AGGATTTTGAGAAACTCCGCAGAGGAAACTACCTCTATGTTGACAAGACAAACTTTGTCTATGAGCTTGCGAGTCTTTCAACGCCATTCTTTTTAAGCCGTCCCCGCCGTTTCGGAAAAAGCCTTTTGCTCTCCACTCTTGAAGCCTATTTTCTGGGCAAAAAAGATTTGTTCAAAGGGCTCGCCATCGAAAATCTAGAAAAGGACTGGATTCAGTACCCTGTCATAAAAATCAGTTTCGGGGCAGATAATTACCCTGATTTGAATTGCCTGATATCATTGGAAAATTCCGTTCTTTCTGAATATGAAAAAAAATACGATGTCGCCGTTTCTGATTCCCGTGCGGCACCAAGGCTCAAAAACATCATCAAAAGTGCCTGCGAAAAGACCGGAAAGCAGGTGGTCATCTTAATCGACGAATACGACAAGCCAATTTTGGACGCGCTCTACACCGAATACGAGGAGCAGAACCGCCAGGAGCTGAGAAGCTTTTACAGCCCGCTAAAGGACTGCGACCAGTACATCCGCTTTCTCTTCATCACGGGAATCACGAAGGTGAGCCATGTGAACATCTTCTCAGGCCTCAATCAGCTAAACGACATCAGCCTTACTCAAAGCTATTCTTCAATCTGCGGCGTTTCGGAAAGTGAGCTGGAAAAGTATTTTATGCCGGAGATTGAAGCCCTTGCCCAGCGTCAGGAAATGAGCCTTGAGGAAACGAAAGCTAAGCTCGCCCAGATGTACGACGGCTACCACTTCACCCACGATGTTGAGGGCGTTTACAATCCCTTCTGCCTCTTGAAGTGTTTTTCCGACAAGGATTTCGGCTCATACTGGTTTGAAAGTGGCACACCTTCGCTCCTTGTAAAGACCTTGCAGAACCAGCCGCTGGAACTTACAACGATAATCAACGGCCGAAAGGCAAAGGAAGACCAGTTCAAGAACTACGACCCGGACTCAAAGAATATGCTTCCAGTCATTTATCAGAGTGGCTATCTTACGATTAAGGATTTTGACAAGGCAAAAAGAATTTACACGCTGGACTTCCCCAACCGCGAGATTGAAGACGGCTTCATCAATATTCTCTTGAAAAAATTCGTAACCGTTCCTTATGACGATTTGGGACTTGCCATAGGAAATCTGTGCGATGCCCTTGAGCTTCATGATTTGGACCAGGCCCTCAATATCATCAAATCCGCCATCGCAGACCTTCCCACCGTGGTCAAAAAGGACATGTGCGAAAACTACTACGAGTCGGTCACTCATCTCATGTTCCGCATGACTGGCTGGCGGGTAGTCTCAGAGCTGCAGAATGTCTGTGGCAGGAGCGATGTGGTTGTGGCCTCAAAGGACAGCGTTTTCATCTTTGAGTTAAAAATGGACAAGAGCAGGCCTTTTGAAGATGTGGCAGAGGAAGCCCTGACACAAATCGACGAAAACGGCTATTCAGAGCGTTTCGCCGTCAGCGGAAAGAAAATGTACAAAGTCGCCCTTGTTTTCTCCAGCGAGGGAAAGGGACTTGTGGGCTGGAAGGCCAAGAAATAACGCCAGCCTGTCATTGCCGTGTACCTGTCTGCCGACAGGCAGATGACACGACAATGCTGGCGAAATCTGTCCCGCGATTCTAGCAATCTTCCTCTTCCCTTTTTGTACGAGAATTTCAGAAAAGCAAACCTTGCGACTATTCCTTCAGATGAGCTTGAAACAAGTCTGGCTTCTTTTTTGCAGGAACACAAGGAAGATGAGCAGGTTCTTGAGAGCGAACTTGGGGACATGGCTGTAAGCCAACTGAAAGAAGCGGCTGATTTTCATGTTCGGGCACGAAAATACATTTCTCTCTGGTGTTCGGACGAAAAAGAATATATCCGTCGGTATTACAATGGCCAAAACATTCCTGTCGTTGAGTTGACTCCGAGCATGGAGAGACTTTTCACTTTTCTTGAAGAAATTGAGCCAAAAAAATTCGTCGGCACCGAGTCAAGGTTCAGAACGATTCTCTTTCAACTTAGGAAACTCTACCAGAACATAAACGAGGACCCAGAGACTAGAATCGAGTCGCTGAAAAAGCAGAGTGAAATCGAAGCTACTAAGGGAAGCATCCTGGGCTACACGCTGGACATAGACGCAAAAATGAGGGAATCGGCACAGGGACAGTCATTTTCTTCTTTCTGGAATTTTATCGCCCAAGACAAAGAAAACGAACTCACCGAGAATGCAATGCTAGTTCAAACCAAGGCTGCGACCTTTTTCCCTCAGGCGAGGAAACCCATTCTCCCCGAAAAAACAAGCGAATTCAGCGAAATAAAGACTTTCGACAGGGAAGGGGCGGACGTCACGGATTTGTCCGAGCTTTTCAACCAGTTCTATATTGACGAAAAAGAACTTTACGCTCACATCGCGGATTTTAGAAGTCAGACGGAAAAAAATCAGTTCACGCTCAAGGATCTTACGGATGCTTTTCCCATTCAAAAAGGACTTTCAGAACTCATCGCCTATTTTGGAATCGCTAACAAAGAGAAACTTATCGGCATATAGCGAGAAAAATCCGACGAAATCTCATATCAAAAAGACGAGCGAACTGTTACGGTCAGAGTGCCGAGAATGGTGTTTATGTGAGGGCTTTATGAGCAAAGAAATGAAAGAGATATTGAACAAATCCCCCGTTTGGGCGGCCGTTTGCGTAAAGCTTTTGCAAGGTTCCCTTTATAGGACGGGGAACGCGGACTCTACATGGACTACCCTAAAGGCATGGCAAAGTGAAATTGACCGTTATTTCGGAAGAGGCAATTCCCAGACTGATTCAGGAACGCCCGCTCACCGTGCAGGATTCCCTTCTGTGCGTGCTTTTCCCATCGCAGAACCAGTCGGAAAACCTGATTATGACGACGAGCGAAATCAAGGACAGACTCGACACCTTCTTTCCCGAGAAGAAAAACCAGACAAAAGTTTACCGACGCCTTGACGAGTCTTTGAGCCGCTTACGGGATTTGTCGTTTATCCGTGAAATCGAAAGCACCAACACATTCGACAGGACATTTGAAATCCGCCGAATCATAAAGTCAAAAATCAATATAGAAGAAACCTATTTTTCCGAATATCCACCCGCATAAGTAATTACGCAGACAGAACCATAAGTTTTATGTTTCTTTGTGAAGCCGACACCGCTGGAAGAAAAATCTTTGTTCATTATGTTTTTTCGATGACCACGACTTGAAACGCCGTCATCAATCAGAAGTTGCACGACAATATCACGCCCGCTCATCGCTCCATAGGAAATGTTTTCGCCTGCTGTTTTAAAAGTTCCATATTTCTCAATTCGTGTGAATGGTGTACTTCCGTCAACGCCTGTGTGCCCAGTCTGATTGGTTTCGCCCTGTGTGCTTGAATGTTGCTGGGCTGCAAGGGAAAGTCCTTTTTCTGGATTCAAAACAGGAAGTGCTTTTGCTTTTTTCATGTAAGAGATACATTCATTTACAACAGCGACTCCCTCATTTGTCATAAGAGTACCGTTATAAACTTTCCCATCAAATTTTTTTGTTCGTGGTGTTATGTAAAGCTCAGCGTATAATGAAGGATTTGTGCGGGCTTTGTTCATTTCAAGAATAACATCCTTTTCAACCGTTGAAAGATAATCGGCATTTCGCGCTGTATCGAGCGTGGCAATGTCCCATTTGTCGGCATCAAGATTCTTGTTTGAGGTCGATTCCTCGGATTTTTTATTCATATTTGCGGAAAATTCATTGAGGTTGTCCAGCGTGGCACAACTGAAAAAGAAAGTGCTTGCAAGGATAAGAGCAAGGTTTGGAAAGAAAGATTTTTTCATAACGGAAACTCCTTTTTATTGGTTAAAGATTTTACTTTGTTGGTAATAAGTGTAACTCTGAAACAACCAAAAATCAAATGATTTTCACGAATCAAACCATTTCAATTTTTTGCTGTTTTTAATAATTATTATTTTCTTGTTTTTTTCAAGTTGTTTGAAAACAGGGTCTCGATATAGTTTGAAATCAGTTGTGGTGGGAAGAGGCTGTATTTTGCGCCATTTTTCAAGGGAATCTACAAAATTCAAAAGACTTTTTATTCGTTTTGGGCGTTTTTCATATTTTAATCCAATGATTTTATCACAAATAAGTTCAACGATTCTTTTAGAATTAATAGGTATATCCACATTATTTACTTCATTTTTAGATGATTGATTGTTTGAATTTTTGTAATACTTATCATAAATTTTATTTACTGTATCTATAAAAATGGTAATAGATGGATGAGAGTCTTCTCCATAATGCTTATTTTTCTTATCAAGGTATGTATTCCTTAATTCATTCCAAGAAGCTGCATATTTTCGTAATATTTCCGCCTTATTTTCAATATCTGCTGAATTGCGAATCATTTCCCAATTGAAATTGTCATTTTTATGGGCTAGGCGCTGTAAATTACCATCTTTGTTTTTTGAAATTATGGCAAGATCAAATGAGAATTTTGTTTTATCTTCAGGTGTTAAAAGGGCTTTAATCACTGAAGGAGAATCTTTCCCATCTTTAAAATCTGGTTTGAATTCTTTTAGGATTTTATTTAATTCGCTTCGGATTTTTTCTTTTAATTTTGCTAAATCTTCTTTGAGTTTTTTTGGAAGAGAATTTAAATATACCTCAAGATTAAAATCCAAGTCAAAAGATTGTTCTCTACCATTGATAATCAAACGAGTAACAAGATGCCTTTTTCCACTTCCAACAATGTAATACTTTGCAGCAATTCCTTCGTTTTTCAAAATTTCACAAAGTCTATCCAAAATTTTTTGACATAGCTGCAAGTATTTTCTGATATTTCGTTTTGGAACAAATTCATAGAATTTTTCTTTTTTCATAAAAACTCCTTAGTGTAATATTTGTCCCAGGCCACCCCCTTGGAAAATCCAAAGCGTTACAGTATAGCAGTTGTTTAGAAAAATTCAATAGAAATTTTATAAGAATTTTGGAAAAATTCTACTCTTTCCTCGCAATCTGAACTGCCCTCTTTTCCAATTTTCATGAAAAGCTATTTTCGTCTAAAAATCTCTGTGTTCTCGTTGTATGAGCCTATTTGCGAGATGTTTACTTCTTTGAAGAATTTTTTGAGATTTTCTGTATAAAAAAGATTTGCAATATCTATCGTTTGATTTCGGGAATATCGGTCTCTTTGTTTTTTGTCATATTCACCTTGATTTTTCGCATCATTTGCATAAAAATTCAGGGCTTTTCGTAATTCCATGGAATTTTTTGAAAAATCATCTTTTAAGGTGTTTGAAAGAACGGAGAGGGACATTTCGCCTTTTGGGAGTTTATTCATGAAATAGACAACTATAGCATTTTTCTTTTCGATTTTTGCATCTTTTGAGATTTTGTCGATTGATACGGTAATCTCATTATAATCCGTAAAATCAGAGTTGGTTTTTAAGCCAAGTTTTTGCGCATTTGAAAATTCTTCTTTATTAAGAAAACCAGCTTCTTCTGCTGTTTTGACTTCATCTGCATTGTAAAACCCCTTTGCTTTTGCACTAAGGTATTCTTCTTTTGTTATGAAGCCATTTGCTGTGTAATCTTTGTATTCTTTGTAGTCAGTATAATTTACATAACCGAGCTTTTTAGCTTCATAATATGCATCCGATTCTTTATTGCGCGGATTATCCTCGTTGAATACAAGTTTATTTGATGACGAAAAAATTTGTCCCGATGCATATTGACTTCTAAACGCAGTATAAAATACGAATCCATTCTTATATGCATTGTTCGCGTCGTTGATATTTTGAAATGAATTCCGGTCATAATAATAGAAGAATTCCGCATTCCCTATTCCCAAAGACTTTGCCTTCTCATAGTCAGAAGATGTTTTGAAGTTTGCGGTTTTTCCGCTTTTATAATCTGAAAGCGTTTTGTAACCTTCCATGGAAAAGACAAAATAAGTATTTCCAGCGATGATGAATGCTTCTGAATTTTTTGATACGGAATTAAAACCTGGCCGTAAATCAGAATCATATTGAAGAAAAACCAGAGAAATATCATAGGCATTTATTATAGCTTCAAAATCCTCAATCGTTTTGATTCGAATCATTGGAAGATTTTGTTTTGATTCAATCTCAATATACTTCAAGTCGGCGAAGGCGCAATTAGTGAGAAAGATTGCTGCGATTATCGCGAAGATTCGTTTCATTTTGTTTCCCCTTAAAAACTGTAACTCACGCTCACCTTCGGGCAGAAATAGACTGAACTTCGTCCGTAATAGGTGTAATCGGAGTAGGCGGATTTTGTTACGGTGCTTCCGCTCGTGGTGGTTTGGCTGCCACCTCTTCTGAATTCGCTGAAAGGAACTAAAATATCTGAGCTGGCTATAAAGGAAAGTTTTTCGGTCAGGTAGTATCTTAATCCTAATTCAGAAGACCATATGATTTGATAGAAAGTGTATTTTTGATTGATAATTGATGAAGTCGTTTCATTTTTGGATTCATACGAATTGATTCCGAAAGAAATTCCCGTTCCGACAAAAAAGCGTAAATCTCCTTTTAAAAATGTAAGCTCTGGGAGAAGGGAAAATTTGTGGGTGAAAATGGTCGCATCCGAAAATTTTGAGCTGCTGCTTGAATTTTGTTTTTCCCAGGAAATATCATAACCAAAATCAAGCCCTAAAAAGCAATTTTCTTTAAAATCGACGATTGGAACATTAAGCCGTAAAGCAAAATCAGGATTGAAGGTCGTATGAGTATATGTGGTATTCGTAGTTGAATTTGAAAAGACTCGCTCGTAGCCGACTGCACCGACTCCAATGGATGCTGATACACCGTCTTTCGCAAACAAGCTTTGGCCGGCAAAAAATAAAATTGCCACCAGGAATCCAATTCTCTTCAATGTACCAGTTCTTGTGATTTCAACTTTCATGTCATACTCCTTTTGAAAAGTAAATTTCTCTTTTCTTAAAGTAATATTATAAATGCAGATTTCGTGAAATTCAATCTTTTATATAACTAATTAGGTATATTTATTACCTTGTCAAAAGTTTTATAATTTGGGGTCTCATTCATACTTTGTAGTATGGAAAAAAATGAAAAATCGCAGGATACGGTGGCGGGAAAAAAAGAATCGATTCCTCAATTGTTCGGGCGGAATGTTCGTAAATATCGCAAGGCGCGGAATCTGACGCAGGAGCAGCTTTCAGAAAAACTGGAGATTTCCCAGAAGCATCTTTCGATTATCGAGACTGGCACACAATTCGCTTCGGCTTCCCTTATCGGGCGGATTTCGGAAGTGCTGGAAGTTTCACCGGGAGATTTATTCGGCGGGTCAAGCGACGGCTTTCAGGAAATAAAAAATCTGTGCAATATCATAATTTCCATGTTGATGAATGATGTCAGGCATAAATTTGCGAGCCTGGATAGTGAAGTCCATGAAATAAAGCGGATTCTTCAGGAAGGGAAAAATCCTGATGGGGATCCATTCTCTTTTTACTAATGATTTTTCGGGCGTTTCCCTACAGGCTGTCATTGCCCGGCTTGACCGGGCAATCCCATCCTTTCGGGTCGGGCTATCCGCGGTTACGCGCTCTCGCGCTCCATTGCTTCACTACGCCTACGCAACGCAGTTGCTTCGGAGAGTCGCTAAAAATGCTTTCGCATTTTTTAACGCTCCCTACGTTCCGCAACGGCTAGCGCCGCCGCTACTATCCCTAACGCACGCAAGTGCGTATGTACAATAATTTCCAATTACGGAAACGACACGAAGTGGCGTATCCCTAACGCTTTTCTTCCTAAACCATTTTCTACAAACACAAATATTTTCGTCGCTTAATTAGGCCTTTTTATTTTCTCTCACACCTGCCCTTTAAACTCCCTTCTGAACTTTACAAATCTTTCAAATAATTCACAAAAAATCTGATTTAGTGCTATAATATAATTATCTTCATAAAACGGAGGTAGAACTATGCTTGCAGTAAACGGTTATTATGACGGCAACGTTTGTTTAGTCGAAGAAAGAGTTTCCAAAAAGCCTCAGAAAGTTATAATCACATTCCTAGATGATTTTGCCCAGAAAAAAGAAAACTCTTCATCAAGAGAAGACAAACTTCAGGCGTTAAAAGATGTTCAAAGTTCTTATGATTCTGCCGTTAACGAAGCTTTTGGCCTTTGGAAAAATCATGACAATTCAATTTCTGTTGATGATTATGTCCGCAATATGAGAAAGGGGCGTCAGTTTGATATTCGATAGTGATGTTCTTATCTGGTTTTTCAGAGGAAATGAAAATGCAAAAAAGATAGTACGCGGGAACATACCGTTTTCGATTTCTGCTGTTTCTTATATGGAATTGCTTCAAGGTGCATTAAATAAGCAGGAACTTTTGGGTATAAAGAAATTTTTGGAAAAATCAGAAACGATAATAATCCCCATGAACGAAAAAATCACACATCGTGCAATGGAATATGTTGAAAGTTATTCCCTTAGTGATTCCATGGAACTAGCGGATGCCCTTATTGCCGCCACTGCCATTGAAAATGATGAAACTCTTTGTACTGCAAACGGAAAACACTATAAGTGCCTTCCAGATTTGAAGATGGATTTGTTTAAGGTGGAATAAGGCCCATTAAAAATGAGAATTCTAAACGGATAGCTTCAAGGTGTTCCACTTTCCCTTAATTTTTTTTCAAAATTCCCCCTTGATTTTTCCCAAAAAACGAAATTTTTGTGTTATAATACTTGCTATGCTTGCGAATCTATGCAAAAAAATAAGATTTTTCTCATATCCTATTGACAATAAGTTAGCATTGCCGCAAAATTCACAGCACACAGCACACAGCACACAGCACACAGCACACAGCACACAGCACACAGCACTAGCTATAAATCCGCCCGAAACACTTTTCCTGTCTGCCGACAGGCAGATTCGGGCTACTCGCATTTTAAATCAAAAATCAGCATATTCACATAATTTTCGTAAATATAAGGCATTACCATATACTTTTGCATGGCGATGTCTTTTTTCGTTTTTAAGCCAAAACTGGTTCATAAAAAAATTACATATATGAGGAGAAAATCAGATGAAGTTTACACGGAAAATGAAAGCCTTGCTGTTTACGCTTTCTTCTGCATTGCTTTTTATTACAGGCTGCTCGCTTTTTGAAAACAGCGGGACTGGCAGGATTACATTCCGCATTGACGGAGAAACGGCAGATAAGATTGCCCAAGAATCCCAGTCACGGGCCGCAGCCCGCACACTAACAGCGGAAGAAATGGAAGGCCTCTGTTTTGAAATCGAACTAAAGGGCGATTATGCGGCAAAGAAAACCCTTCCAGTGACGGAAGGTGCAACGGCAGTTTTTGATGACCTTCCTGTGGGAATAAGTCTTTATGCAGAAGGCTCGGCTTACCGTGGGACCGACGGTGAAAAAGTCATTCTCTACACGGGAAGATCCGAAGAAATCACAATCCATGAAGGCGAGAACAGCCTTTCCCTAGTGATGAAGAAAATTGAATCGACCGAGCCAGAGCCAACAGAATACACGATTACCTTTGAGCTGAACGGCGGCCAGTGGGAAGAAGGCTACACCGCCCCTCTCTCCTGCGAAGAAGGAAAATCGCTTGCAGAGCCGGAAGAACCTACACGGGCTTCCAGCGAGACCGCATCCTATGTTTTTGAAGGCTGGTACACATCTGCGGACGGAGGCGAGACCCTTTCTGAAACTCCCTACGATTTTGACTCTCCCGTAACGGCAGAACTTACCCTTTACGCAAAATGGAAGGAAGTTCCAGTCACAGAAATTTCTGCCACAATCACCGTGGAAGAATCCAGCGATATTTCCGTAACGGTAGATGAAGACGAAACAGACATTGACAAGGGAATCATCATCTACACCTTTACCGCTGAAGAAGGCTATGAAAGCTACACCTGGAAGCTGGACGGAGAGGAAACCTACACAAGCGAAAACATTTTCACATTCAACACACGGGGAGCGACAGCGGGCACTTACGACATCTCGCTGATTGTGAAAAAAGTCGTCGTGGAAGCTACGGGAGACACCCCGGCCCAGTACGAATACTACTCGTACGAAGCACACATCACGGTAGAGTAAGGAGAAGAGAACATGAGAAAATTGAAGAATACAAATATAGCAAAACGGATTTTCGGGCTGCTCCACCTGCCCGCCTTGTCATTGCCGTGCTTGACACGGCAATCCCCTGCACGAGATTATCGGGTCACGCCCGATAATGACAGAGGCATGTTACGCCCGATAATGACCGCACTTCTTGCTGCCCTTGCCCTGCTCCTTGCCTCCTGCTCAAACGGCATCAGCGGCACGGACACAAGCGGCAGTTCGGCAGACGGAAAGACCTACATCAGCATAAGCGCAAAAACGGCCTCATCACGAAGCATTGCCCCAAGCACAGACGACTACAGCACAGAAAAACTTACGAACCTTGAAGTCACAGGTCACATGACTTCGGTAATTACTGTAGACGAGCCTGTTACAGAGCCGGAAGAAATCAGCCTTGCCCAAGCAGAAAGCCTTGCTGAACTTTCAGGAAAATCCATTCCCATAGAAGCAGGAAACTGGCTCCTTACCCTTTCCGCCAGTCTCAACGGAGTGACTTTTTACGGCGAGACAAGGACAGAAATCGAAAAAGGCAAGGTAAATCCCATTTCCTTTACCCTTACGCCAGAGACAAGTTACGGCGGCATGAGCATAACAGTGGAATTCACAGGAGAAGCAGACAAAGTTTCTGTTTCCCTAAAGAAAGCTGGCCTTGAAGAACTTTTAGCGGGTGGTGAACTTATTCCTGTTGAAGAAAACGACGGCAAAAAATCTGTTACATTTAGTCGTTCTGCCACAAGCGAAGAAGAAAAACTTGAAAGCGGAAGCTACTATCTTTTGTTCGAGTTCTTTGGACTTGAGGAAATTGGAAGGCTCAATACGGTGGAAAACATCGTCCGCGTAAAAGAGGGAATCACCACCACGGCGAAGTTGACCCTGGACCTGAACGAAATCTATACAATCACTTATGAGACAAATGGCGGTGAGCCAGACACTGTCCTCACAGACAGATATTCAAGAAAAAGCGAGGCTATCACCCTGCCGGAGATGAAAAAATCAGGCTGTATTTTCAAAGGCTGGTATGAAAACTCTGATACAGACCACGCAAATCCACTGGAATATATTGATTCTTCGCGGGCAAGTGACCTTACGCTGGTGGCATATTTTGAAAAAATTCTTTCCACCCTTTATGTAACAGCCCGCACACTTGAAGATGGCGAAGAGGACACCGGCGACGGCTCGGAAGCAAATCCGTTTGCAAACATATCTAGCGCACTCGCACAGATTAACGAATACGCAAGCGACACCACCGACTAC
>CALGGS010000173.1 GCA_937915735.1 uncultured Treponema sp. | reverse complement strand
TGTAAATCAGTATAAATATAAATGAGAGGTGTATATGAAAAGGTCTACAAAATGTCTTGTTGCGATGTTACCGACAGTTTTTCTGCTGGCAGCTTCAATTCTTGTCTCGGCTTTTCTTTTTGAAGGCTGTTCTCTCCTTTTTAACAACAATATTTCCGAAGAAAAAACAGATGAAGTGACTGCCGTTACTTTTGCAAGCAGCTCTGTCGTAGTCGCAAAAGGCGGAAACACTTATCTTAAATATTCAATAACGCCGTCCAGTATTCAAAATAAGGTCTTGGTAAACTGGGCCTACGATTCTTCAATAATCAGCATTGATGCAGACCATAATGGAGTTATCATTACCGGCCTGAAGAAAGGCACAACTTATCTGAAGGCAACTGCAAACGGCATAACTGCGACATGCCTTGTAACGGTTGATGGCTCAGATGATGTTTATGAAGGCGAGCCTTACATCTATTCTAATTTTACTGTTGTTGAGCTTACTCCCGGCAGCAATACTACGGTTTCTGCTTCTTTATACGGCGGAACTTCAACAGACCTTGAGGAATTTGTATGGACAATCAGGGATTCTTCCATTGCAAGCATTGACTGGGCAAGGGGAAGCTGTGTTGTAACTGCAAAGAAAACCGGCAGCACACAGATTACGGTCTCCCATCCGAACGCAACCTATGACTATACAATGGTTCTTTATGTTTACAGTGACACGCTTACTGCAAGCTATATCACGACCTCTCAGAATATCGTTGTCATAAACAAGGCGGAAGTTTCCTCCAAGTCACTTACATTCAGCGTGGCAAACCCTGTCACGGCAAATTATGAGAAAGGCTTCTCTTATGAAATCATCACAGAAAATGGTGATGACTGCTGCTCTGTCATCGGTAACGGCAGCACTGCAATCCTTACGCCCCTGAAAAACGGACTTTCTGTCTTGAGAGTAAGCCATGAAAACTGTGAGTATACCCTTGACGTGCTTGTAAAAGTGACTACGGCTGTTGAGAACGTATATATCGTTCCATCCACAACCACACTGATTGTAAACGGATCGGATGATTCATACAGCATTTATGCGGACATTGAGGGAACTGATAAATATGTAAATCCGGATGCCTTTGAATGGATTTTGCTTGATGAGAACGGAAATGAAATTTCTGAGAGCGACTGCTCAGACTACATGGAATGCAAGGCAAGCGGAAATCAGTTCAGTGTAACCGGCAAAAAGAACGGTGCTTTCAAAGTTAAAATCAGGCATGAACTGAGCGAGTATTCCCGTACTGTCCTTATAATCCTGCGCAACCAGGCAGGAAGTGCCATAGACTCTTCAATGTACATTACCACAAGCGAGAACTATGTAAAGACCCAGGTGGGAGCGGACACGGTACAGATTACAGTTTCTGTGATGGGCGGTGAAACAGGAGATGAAAACGACCTTGTATGGACAATTGACAACGGCGAGAACAATGACATCTGTAAAATCGTAACACCTACAGGTAAAGTTTCTGCAAGAACAAGAGCTGCTGGAAACATTACGGACGGCTACCTGTATATTACACCTTTAAAAGCCGGAACTGCGACAATTTCTGTTTCACATCCAAAAATTCTGTATTCAACTGATATTGTTGTAAAGGTTCTTTCTGAATACGCACTGCTTGAAGAACCTGTCTACATCAATTCAGATACATCGCTAATCAGAATGCTCAACGGGGCAACGCAGGAAGTTTCCGTAAACCTTACAGGCAACACTGCAAGCGGGGATGAGAACGGAATTATGTGGGAAAGCGAGGATTCCTCTGTAATTTCCGTTTCACCATCAACAGGTGCGACAGTCCAGCTTTCTGCAAACGGCAGCGGACAGAACCAGACTTACGTAAAGGCAAGCCACACAAAAGCATTAAGCGAAAAGAAAATCCTTGTGCTTTCGGCTGACACGGCTGAAGAACTGGATTCTATGAAAGGGTTCTATGCTGACACCACTTATTACAGGATAAACGTAGACGGAACTTGCGAGATTGAGATGAGCCAGTTCGGACTTGAAGCAAGCGACATTCAGCAGATTGTATGGACTTCAAGTGATTCTTCTGTCTGCATGGTGAATGCCTCTTCTGTATCCCACCTGAAGGCAACGGTTACAGGCACAGGATGCGGAACTGCAACAGTTACTGCAAGTCTTTCCGGCTGTGAGGACTGTGTTTTCAACATTACGGTTTTGCCGGAAGGTGAGGAAACTGGAGTCATAACTTCAAAATATCTTACTACAACAAAGAATGCCGTGGTTATTTCTTCTGTAGGGGAGACTGCAAATCTTTCTGTAACAGGCGTGAATATCAGTGATTCAGAAATGGCTTCTTATACAACGTGGCAGGTTGAGGACACTTCTGTTGCTGCTGTTGTCGGGAACGGAAGCTCTGCCGTGATTACCGCTGTCAGTGAAGGAAAAACCAGGGTAAATATTTCAAACTCTGTTTCAGAAAATACAATAAGCATAGAAATTAAAGTCGGCGCTCTGTATGAATGGGCAGACGATTACTATGTCTACATCACCACGGAGGAAGACACCATAACCATGGTAAAGGGTGACACAAAGACTATTGGAGCTGCCCTTGAAAACTCCACCGCCAAGAACGGATTCAGCTGGTCTGTTACAGGCAAAAGCGGAATAATTGAGGCTACCGGCAATGTTGCAGGAACTTGCTTTATAGAAGCCGTTGAAGCCGGAATGACAGAGCTTACAATCAGGAATACGAACGCCGATTTTGAGAAAACTGTTCTTGTCGTTGTTGCGAATACCGCCGAAGAGCTTGCGGACATAATGTACCTTACGACAAGCCAGAATGTAGTCACGATTGGTGAAACATATAACGAGACCGTGACAGTCTCCATTGCAAATGCAAAATCAAACATTATAGAAGGCTATCACTGGGAAAGCTCGGACTCTTCTGTTGTCAGGGTGGTGGAAAGCGGAAGCACGGCTGTTTTCTACGGAATCTCACAGGGAACTGCAAAGATTACCGTCACAAATGACTACTGCGATTATCCCCTTGAGATTATTGCAAACTGCGTTGACCCGATTCTTGCGGCAGCAAATCCATACATTACATGCCAGAATATCGTAACGCTGACCGTAGGGGATTCTGCAACAACGCTTACGGCCGATTTAGTAGGCGGAACTGAAAGCGACTATGCAAATTTTACATGGCACTGCCAGGATTCAGGCATCGCAACGCTTTATTCAAGCAATGAGACCGCACAGATAAAGGCTGTAAGTACAGGTACTACACAGGTTATAATCTCTCACCCGAAGGCGGGCGGAGTAGATAGAACCGTTCTTGTAATCTGCGAGCCAAAGTCCGAGGAAGACTGCTATATAACTGTTACGGAAAGCATCATTAAGATGTCGCCGTCTGATTCAAGCAAGACAATAACCGCAACGCTGGTGAATGGCTCGGCAAGTGATGTTTACAACTTCAAATGGTGGGCAGACAGCTACGACATAATTGACATGAACTACACAAGCGAAAGCTGTGTAATTACTCCTATTACAACAGGGAACGTTACAATTCACTGTTCACACCCAAAGGCTTCTAATCAAAAGGATATTGTACTTTACATTTCTCAATATTCGGAATTTGCTTTTGAAAAGACCTCTGTAAGCCTCACAAAAGGAACTAAGAGCTTTGTGAACATGGAAGTTCCTGCGACCAGTGTTTCTACAAAAGTAGTTTACAGTGCAAAATATACTGACGGAACATCTGCATCAGATTTAATCAGCGTAAGCGGAACAAACTCTGTCTGCATTCTGGACCCTGTGACGGCCGGAACCTGTGTTGTCTATGCGGATCTGGTTGCAGCATCTTCCGGGATAAAACAGGCCTCGGCACAGCTTCTGGTAAACATTGAGGAATCTGCTGCTGACGTGACTTACATAAATTACTCAGGTGCTACTGTTATTACGCTTGAAAAAGGTGAGACCCAGACTTTAAGCGCAACCCTCGCAGGAACACAGGCCGCCACAGGCGATGAGAAATATCTTAAGTGGAAGTCATCTGACACAAGCATCGTTGAGATAGCGCCTTCTCCTTCTTCTTCCGGTTATACGATGAATGACCAGATTAAGATTACAGGTAAAAAAGCAGGGCAGGAAGCTACCGTAACAATTTCATGCGACAAGTATGACGGAATAAGCAGCGTCATACTTTATGTGATTGTTCCTGGTGAGAATGTTGCGAACATTCTTCTGGACAGGAGTGCAATGAACCTTATCCTAGGCGACAACGCACAGAGCATCACGGCCTCAATCACGAATGCAGCGGACGGTGACTACGAGAACCTTGAATGGACCGTACAGCAGGATGAAGACACCCCTGCCGTAAAATTGAGCGGCTCAGGTAAGAAAATAAGCGTTTATCCGCAGAATGTTGGAAGTGCCGTTATCACGGCAACAGTTCCATCCTCTTTAAGAAAGGCGACATGCACCATAACAGTTGAGCCGCCTAAGCAGATTATACTCAGCGTGAACAGCATAAGCTGCTATCCGGGGGAAGAGTTCAAGATTACCTACACGGTTTCTCCTGAAAGCGAGGTCGGAAGCGTTGCCTGGACTACAACGGATTCAAGTTATGTAGGCTGGAGCGACGACAAGAACGGGACCCTTACCTGCTACGGAAAATACAACGAGGGAACATGCTCAATTACAGGCACGACTGCATCAAAAGCTAAGGCGACAGTAACCGTTGCAAACGAATGGGGCAATACCTTGAACCTTTCTAAATCCTACATAAAGACAATTCCTGTAGACAAGGGGGACGGAACGTTTGACATTGACTTTGAGCTGAAGCCGGCCTGTGCGGAACTTCATATTCAAGGCTCCCAGTTCTTGACAGGTTCTAAAACCCTGGGACTGAAGAGCGGTACATACTCAAGCTATGACGCAAGTGCTGGTATCTATAAGATTACAAGTGATTACTTTACCAGGATTGATGAGCAGACGGGAACTGCTTACGGTACTATTCACCTTGTTCCGCTTGCCGAATCAAAGGGAACGATACAGGTAATCGCCTATAATCCTGTAAGCATAGACGGGAACGCACCGCTTGGACAGATTGCAGAGAAAGATATTGAGGCAAATATCTATTACAGCTCACAGGATTTTAACCTTTCGTATTTTTCAGCAACCGGGAAGTACTCGAGCTTTGACGAAAATTCAAAGATTCTGATTGTCGGGGACGGTGAAAAGATTACAATCAAGGCTGCCCCTGTGAATGAAAACGCAAGTCCTAATATATCTGATATTTCGTTCTCACCAAACAATTCCACTTACACGAATGCGAAGCTGAAAAATTATGCAGGTGGCGTGATGAAAAATTTCTCGACAAATGGCACAAATGCCTCGGGTAAAACTCTTGTTTTCACAAATGACTTCTGTAAGGACAATGGATTCTATAAAGCTGACAATGGTAATGCAGCTGATGTGGCTGACAATCAGTTTAATACAGTCCTTTTGGAGCATCTTTATATCGGAACCCTGGACATTAAATATACTCCAATTTACACAAGTTCCGTACAGACATACAAGATACCTGTTTATCTTGATATTAGAAACTGTGCATGTACCTATAAATAATCAGAATGGAGGAATAACAGAATGAAAACAGCTGGAAGAATATTAAGTCTTATTTTACTGATTGCTTTGGGGCTAGGGTTCTTTTCGTGCCACTTTCTCTCAAGTTTCATAGAGACAGATGAAAATACGGTAAGCTCTGTTGAATTTGACAAGAATTCACTGGAGCTTTCCGTAGGCTCAATGGATATTATCAACGTTACAATTTCCTCCACAAGAGGACAGAACAATGAGACTGTGGCCTGGTCTTATGACCAGAACATCATCTCTGCCACAGCGGATAATTACTCCATCGTAATCACGGGAATAAGTGCCGGTACAACCATTATTAAGGCTTCCTGCGGCGACAAGTCGGCCCAGTGCGCATTGACTGTCGTTGCAGATGGTGAAACAACAAAAGTCCAGAACCCCTATGTATATGTTTCCTCTGATTATGTGAGCATTGCTCCGGGTGATACGGAAAAGGTATCCGCTTCCATTTATGGCGGAACACTCAGCGACAAGAACGGCTTTACCTTTACAAGCGACAAGCCCGGAATCGCTTCCGTGTACGTTGAGGGAAACTACTGCTGGATTACAGGAAAAAGCGAGGGGCTTGCAAAGATTACCTGCAAGCATTCAAAATGCTCCTACGGATATTCTTTCCTTGTGGCCGTTTCTGCCTCAAGCCTTGATGTCCCGTACATTACGACATCAAGCAACATCCTTACCATAAATAAATCTACGGAAAGTTCAAAATCCTTTACAGTGGATTTGAAAAATGTAGCATATACGACTTATAAAGACGATTTTACATTTTCTGTCGTGGAGATCGGAAGAGCACACGTCTGAACTCCAGTCACTAGCTTATCTCGTATGC
>CALGGS010000172.1 GCA_937915735.1 uncultured Treponema sp. | reverse complement strand
TGAGGTAGCCGAAAGAGCCCATGCGGTTTTCTTTGACATAGTAGCCGCCGATGTTGAGCATAGCCAAATCAATGAATCGCCCCAGAGCCTTGTTTGCCTTTTCGCTTATCATTCCCTGCTGATTGTCGATTCCCAGCTGCCGGGCGAGGGGACCGTTGAGCCATGCGAAGGGAGTCCAGCCGTGGGTTGAGGCAAGAGGCTTCCTCCATTCTCCGTCGTTCATTCCCTGCACGAAAGCAATGCAAATCGGCATGAATTCAGGCGGAACTCCCGCCATAACGGCATTTGCCGCCACGGTGTAGACGGAGCACTCACGGTAGGCCAGGGCGAATGTGCCGAGAATGTCGCTTCCCTTGTAGCCGGTGAATTTCAGATATTCCTGAATGGCCTCGTCTGTGGGCGGAACCACTGGAAGCCCGTCAGTCCAGCCGTTAACGGCTAAGTACTCCTGAATCTCGTTGAAATTTCCGTAATAGATGATTTCGTCCGCCGGCCGTTTTCCCTCAGGGGCATATTTTTCGATTTCTTCCTTTGTAATTTCTGTGGTTAGGGCGGCCTTAATCTGAGGCCAGAGAACTTCCCTTGCGTTCCTCTTAAGCTCATCAGTTGAGTGAGAGGCAAAGGCTCCAGGATATTCAGCCGTGCGGAGGACAGGCACGCCCCTGTTTACGCCTGTTGAATGAACCTGAGCCACGAACGTGGGGGCTGCGACCGTGACCGTGGGAATTCCGATGTATTCAGCTGCGATTGAGTCGCCGGTCTCCTTTGTGGTGCAAAGTCCGCAGCCGCAGTTTCCTACGATGACGGCATCAACTTTCAGTTCCTTGAGTTTTTCCTGAAAGGCCTTTGTCTTTTCTGTCGTGCCGAAGACCGAATAGGGGCCGGCCTGCCCGATGTCGTCGAACATGTAGATTTTGCATGTGGGAAATTCCTTTTCGATGCAGCGTTTAATCTCATTATGGGTGGTGACAGCCATGAAGGAGCCACCGACTAGAGCGAGTGTTTTTCCTTTAAGGTTGTCCAATCGCTTGGCCTGCTTTATCATGTCCACGGCGTGGTAGCCCACCGGTGAAACGATGGCGTAATTTTGGCTTCCGTCATCGGCGTACTGGGGAACAAGGCATACTCCGTCTGTGCACTCGTCGGGATTGGTTGAGTATTTTGTCGCCCCGAAGAGGGAGCTGGCAAGGGCAAGGACTGCGCCTGTAAGAATTAGTTTTCTGGTTTTCATAAAATCTCCTGTAAGCGAGAGCGTGAAGGATTGGAGTGGCTGCGAAGCAGTTCCAGAGCGACCGTATGGGAGCGGCGGAATGGAGCGTCAGCGTAACCACGGAAAGCCTGACCCCGAAGGGGGCACGCCCTTAATCCTTACGATAATATATAGAAAAGTTTTGCGCATGAAACAGAAGTGAAGCTATTATGAATGAACCTTCAGAATGTTTCATCTTAAGCAGAAGACATATCATTATGATTTAATTCAAAAAGTGACAGGCGAAAATCGCAGGATTACACAGATAAAAAGCTTGTGCCCATAAACTCTGACAGTCTCATTGCTCAATTTCTTGCTTTTCATTAAAATAGAATCACTCTTTACATAGAAACAGAGGTAAAAAATGGCAAAATTGCGCGGTGCCTTTACGGCTATGATTACACCGATGAATCAAGATGGCTCGGTGGATTACGAAGGTTTCAGAGCAAATGTAAAGTTCCAGCTTGAGCAGGACATTGATGGTCTTGTTCCGCTCGGCACGACTGCTGAAACTCCCACTTTGGATGAAACTCCAGGCTCAGAAGAAGACAAGCTCATTGAGATTGTCATGGAAGAAGTCAAAGCCTTTGAGAAAAAATCCGGCAAAAAAATCCCTGTTGTCCTCGGTGCTGGAAGCAATAACACGCGAGATGCGGTTAAATATTGCGAGCGCGCAAAAAAAGCAGGGGCAGACGCGGCTCTCGTGGTTACTCCCTACTACAATAAACCGTCAAAAGAAGGAATTTTCCGCCACTTTGAGGCTGTCTCAAAAGTTGGCGTTCCAATCGTCGTATACAATATCCAGGGCAGAACCGGTGTGAATATCCCCACTGATTTGCTCGTTCGAATCGCAGAGTTGCCGAATATCGTTGGCGTTAAGGAAGCCAGCGGAAACATCAACCAGATGATGGACGTTATCGCGCAGATTAAGAGCAAAAAGCCTGATTTTGCCGTTTTGAGCGGTGATGACGGACTTACCTTGCCTTTGATTGCCTTGGGCGGTGACGGAATCATTTCGGTTGTGTCAAACCTGACTCCGGCTCTTGTCACGGAAATGGCAAACAAGGCTTTGGACGGAGACATTGCGGCGGCTCGAAAGATTCACTATCGCCTTCTTCCTTTCTTCAAGGCTGCTTTCGTTGACGGAAACCCCACATCTATCAAGTACGCCATGAATGTAAAGAAGATGCCGGCCGGTCCATGCCGCCTTCCTCTGGTAGAAGTGACCGACGAAGCAAAGAAGATTATAGAAAAAGCACTCAAGGACTGTGACTTGTAAAAAATAAAGCATCCACAGATAGGCACAGATTTTCACAGATTTTTTGTTTTGAATTACGGAAGTCTTTCGTATTTTACGAAGAATTTTCGTATAGGATTATATAATCTGTGTGTATCTGTGTTAATCTGTGGACAAAAATGGAGATAAAATTATTATGGCAGATAAGATTAATGTTGGTGTTTTGGGCGCGACGGGGATGGTCGGGCAGAGATATATCAAGTTGTTGGAAGACCACCCGTGGTTTAAGGTGACTTATGTTGCCGCTTCACCGCGCTCGGCTGGAAAAGCGTACAAAGAGGCTGTCGCGAACCGCTGGCTCATCGGAGCGAATATCCCTAGCGATGTAAAAGATTTAATCGTTCAGGACGCAAATGACCCGAAAGCCGCGCTCGGAAAGTGCCGATTCGTGTTCAGTGCCCTTGAAATGGGAAAGGATGAAATCAAGGCACTTGAAGCCGCGTATGCAGAAGAAGGAATTCCTGTCGTCTCGAATGCGAGCGCAAACCGCTGGACAGAGGATGTTCCGATGCTCATTCCAGAAATCAACTACTCTCACCTCGATGTAATCGCAGAGCAGAAAAAGCATCACGGCT
>CALGGS010000171.1 GCA_937915735.1 uncultured Treponema sp. | reverse complement strand
GTGCTGTGCTGTGCTGTGCTGTGCTGTGCTGTGCTGTGCTGTGCTGTGAATTTTGCGCGGAGAGGGAATTCATGTCAAGGGATTTGCTGTATGTTTTTCGTGCTTCCATGAATCCGCCTCCTTTTCAAAACGGCGACGGAAAACCATCGCTCTGTGAGATACTATAACGCAGATTTTTGGAAATACAGATTTTTTTAATTTTTTGTAAAAAAATGGGAAAACGCGAACGCAACTGGTGGGAAGGCAGTTATAATTGAGTGCTGGCATACAAAAAGAAACAAGCGAAAAGGAGATGAACATGACGGAAGCGAACAAGGAAAAGGCACTCAAGAAGATTTTGGAGATAGCGAAGAGCGTCGTCAGGGAAGAATCGGAGAAGATGACGAGAGCCGACCTCGCGGAGGAATTGAAGAAAGAGGGGATAAAAAACGATTCGGAGAAAGTGGGCGCGCTCGTCTACGAATGCTACAGGGAAACGGGCGACGACGATGTAAGAAAAGCGTTCTCGAACAACCAGAAGACCCGCCCGCTTGTGGAGGACGCGACCGCGCTCTCGATTCTCGATTCGGGAAGGAGAGACGGAGACGGCGGAGACTTTTTCGCATTTCTGGACGAGCGGCTCTCGGACTCGAAAGTGAATCTTGAGACGCTCGCAACGGAAGTCTCGAACGCGATGCAGACAGTCGCCACGGAAGCCGCGAAACTTGTGAACATAGTCTCCGGCACGAACGCGCTGAAATCCATACAGGACGAAGCATCCAGCGTCTTCGAAAAGTACACGAGGATAACGGACACTTACAAGTCGGCGAAGGACTCAATCGATTCTCTCGCGTCCGACTTTTCGGCTCTGCGCGACAGCGTTGGCGACACATACAGGAAACGCGCGGCGGAACTGGTCGACATCTTCGGGGACAGGATAAAGGCGGCGATTCCTGAGGTTTTCGACTTCTCCTCGATAGAATACCTCGACGTGGACAAAATGAAGGGGAAAATCGAACTCGAATACACGGACTTCCGCTCGAAATCCACGGAACTCATAGGCGGAGCCTCGGAAAGCTTCAGGACGAAAATCGGGCAGCTCGCGCTTTTGAAGGAGGACAAGCAGGCCGCCCTCGTACTCGCCTCGTGGAATCTCGTGTCGCACTACATGGACGTGGCGAATTCGGCAGCCCTCCTCCGCTCCAAGTCATTGCAGCTGAAAACGGCCGTGACAAAGGATGTCGCGTCGATAAAAGCCGACCAGACGCGACTGCTGGAAATCTACAAGACAATCAACGACATCCTCGTCCCGAAAGCGAAGGTCTTCAAGAAGGCGGCGGAGGAAGTGTTCGGTTCGGAATTCAAGAGCCTTTCGGAAAAGATATACTCAAGCCCGGAAGCGAAAAAGCTCAAGGAAAAGCGCGATTTCCTGCTCGACGAACTGCACAGCCTAGAGAATTCGATTGTGGACGGACAGGAGAACATCTCGTTCTACGAAAGCCACATAAAAGAGTGCAGGACGACGCTTTCGAACATGAAAGGCGAATACGAAAGGGCGAAATCCTCAAAGCCGGAAAAGCCCGGAATCATCAAGAACGTCATCACGTTCGGAAGCGCGGGAAAGGAATACGACAGGGACATCTCCGACTGGAGCGGAAAATGCGCGGCGGTGGTGGACACATACGAGGATTTGACGGTGGACGTGGAGCTTGAGTCGAAGGACCTCCTCGACCAAAAGAAGTCGCTCGACGAGAACAGACGGAGGCACACCGCGCTCAAGAGGGAAATCGAGGAGATTTCGGGGAAAATCATGGAGAAAGTCGCCGCTTCCGACGAAATCAAGAGGAAGGCCGCCGAGAACATCGAAGACATCGTGAAGCTTTTGAGGATTGCGAAGGACATCGCTTCAAGCTCGCTCGACGAAAGCCTTCTGAAAGTGCGGACGCTCGGAGACTTCAAGGCGTCGTCAATAAAGGACATCGACCTGCCAAGCGACGTGAAGGACGCGGTGGAGAAATTCAAGCGCGAATACTCCCAGATTCTCAAAGACGGACTGAAGCAGGGCGTGAAGGACGAGGTGAATGCTGAAATCGACTCCATGTACACAAAGGAGGACGTTTCGGAAGAGCGGAGGAACGAAATTTCCGAGCAGATTTCGGAGGAGGTCCTCCAAAAGAGCGTCTCGCTCTGCAAGCTGTTCAACCAAATCGAAAAGGACGGAGAGAAATACGCGCTCACCCGCGAGCACTACGAAAAGGAACTCGCAAGGCTGCAGGGCGAATTCAAGGAGAACATCGCGAAGCTGGACGACCAGGCGCAGGCGTTGGGCGAGATAATCAGGCGGATAAACCTCTCGAACGGAAGCGAGGAGCTAAAATCGTCGCTTTTGGAGCTTCTGGGAGACGGCGGCTCTTCGATTACGAAAGAGGAACTGGACGAATTCTTGAGCGGAAGACGGACTTTGGAGATTTAAATGGGATTCAAATCAAGACGAGAAAGGGCGAGGAAAGAGCACGAGTTCACATCGAAAAGCGAAAGGGACTCGATGAACGAATCGATACAGAACGAAAGGGAACGGCGGGAGAAGAAGGAAAAGGCGAAGGCGGTTCTGGAGACACAGATGTCGTACAAAATCGTCAAGCTGTTCTCGCGCCTCATGGACGACTGGTGTCTTGACCCGATAATCGGGCTTCTGCTGCCGGAGGCCGGCGACACAATAACGGCCGTGATGTCCATTCCGTACCTGTACGTGAGCGCGTTCAAGATAAAGTCGTACGCGCTCACCGTCGTCATACTGAAAAACATCCTGCTCGACTACCTCATAGGCTTGATTCCAATCGCGGGCGACATCCTGGACTTCTTCATCCGCTCGTACAATGCGAACTACAAGCTCATCGTAGGCTATGTGGAGGACGACAAAGAGACAATCCGCAAAGTGAAAAAATCCGCGCTTCTCTCGACTCTGGCAGTCGTCTTCCTGTTCGCCACGGCATTCCTGACGCTATACGCGTGGTACAGGCTCCTGGCATGGATTTTAGGATGAAAGTGAGGAACTGGCCCTAGACCCTAAAATAGTCAAGGGCAACAGCTATTCATCATCTTCATATGCGACACGGTTTTTTCCGTGGGTCTTCGCATAGTACAGGCGGTTGTCGACACGCTTGTAGAGCGTCTGGCTGTCGTCTCCGACTCTGAGTCCGGCGACACCGAGGGAGACACTCACGGCGGGCATGTCAGGCCAGCGGATCGAGTTGATTTCGGTGCGGATTCGCTCGGCAATCGACACGGCCTCGTCCTTTTTTGCGTCCACGACAAGTATCATGAATTCCTCGCCGCCCCAACGGCCGATTGAGTCGCCGCTCCGCACGCAATTCTTCGCGGTCTTGGCTATTTTCACAAGAACCTCGTCGCCCATGTCGTGCCCGTAAGTGTCGTTTATGCGCTTGAAGTTGTCTATGTCGAACATTATCAGGCACACGTTTTCCGCGGAATCCCTTTTCTGCAGCTCAGCCTCTATGCACTCGGCGATTTTCTTTCTGTTGAAAAGCTTCGTCAAACCGTCGGTCATGGCGGCCTCCTCAAGTTTCGCGTTCGCGAGGGAAAGGTCCCGGCTTGTGGCGTGCAGGAAATTCACAAGCCGCTCCTCGAACGGAAGTATTCGCCTGTCCCTCTTTCCGAGCGGGAACCCGGCTTCGTCCCTGTCGAAATCGATGAGCATGTTGTTCTCGTGCCTGCCGTCCTCGATGAAGCAGTCGGACGAGGAGGCATTTCCGCCGTCTTCGCACTCTTCCATACCGACCGCCACCAGCGCGCTGTTCTGCACGCCGCCGCTTCCGCCTTTGTAGAGAATCTCCGAGAACGCAAAGCAGCCAGCCGTCTCCCTGTAGAAATTGAAGAAAGCCTCCAGCTCCAAAAACTCCTCTTCCTTCAGATACTCGTACCTGTTCCTGCATACGTGCAGCAGAAGGCACTCAAGATTCTTGCGGCTCATGTATTCCGCCAGATTGAACGACTGCTGGAGGATTATCTTTTTCGCGCCGTAGGAGAACACGAGTTTCTCCCCCTTGTTAATGTCGGCCGCGAAATGGACGAATCCGTCTTCGTCCTTGGACATCGGGACGCGGGCTATCCACTTGCCGCCGCGCCTTATCATGAACGGAAATTCGCAGGTGTTTTCAATGAAGTTGTCGCCGGAAACGACTCCGAGGTATCTCTTGAAGACGTCGCCGGCAACCTCTCCGTCCACCGTCCGCAAAATGTGGTCACCAAAAACGTCCGTGGCCTCCATCACTTTTCCGATGGGTGTCCATCCGAGCGTGGACTCCGCATATACTCCAAGATTCTTTCCGCTGAACAAGACCGCGACAAGACCGTTTTTGTGGATTTCCCTTCCGAAGACGTACAGCTCGCGTTTTTTCGACTTCACGGCGTAGCCCGCTCCTGCTCCAAAGACTGGCACGCCTTCGGCTTCCAACGCGACTGCGGAAAGCACATCGTTGGTGCAGGAATTCTTCATCGGGGTCGTGTAGACCTGGATTCCCTTCAAGTCGCCGAGGCTTTTCACCGCGGAAAGAAAATCGGATTTCACTTCGTCGGCAGGCGTTTTCGAGAAGTCGTACTCAAGGATTTTTATCTCGGACGAGAAGAAGAACAGAATCGTGAACACGGTCGTCCTGTCGAGCTTGTCCCCGTGCGCGAATCCGGCCTGGCACGTCAGACCCGCAATCTGAGCCTTGTCCAGTTTCTTTCTCACGATGTCGGAAAGATATCCTATGAAATCGGCGTCGTCGCGAGTCGTGAAGACATCGACCAGCACGCTGACGGCGTTCCCGTAGTCCTCGCTCGCCCTCACAGAGTCCAAAAACCTGACAGCATCGTAGCTGTCGTGGAACAAGAACGTTCTCTGCCTCATACAAAACTCCTTTCACGCTCCAGCGCGGGGAAACGGATTCTCAACAACTCAAAGAAATTTACGGAGGAGGAAGTCCGTCTGCCTGTCGTCGCCAAGGACGAAGACGTGCTCGCCGAAACGCTCGAAGCCGTGGTGGGCGTAGAACGCCTTTGCCTTCGAGAGAGCAGAGCGTCGCCACGTCCTTTTCACAAGCCCTGACGATATCGATTGATTCCATCTTCTTCTCCACCAAAAGCGGACTCTATTTTCCAAGTTCGTCGGCCATGTCGAAACAGCGGTCGCCGAGTTTTTCGATTTGGCGCACGATGTCGAGGTACAAAAGCTCGGCCTTGACGTCCGCTCCGCTCTCAAGACGCTTTCTCGCGACCTTCTTGAGCTCCTTGCGCTCCGCGTCGATTTCGTTCTCCAGCTCGCTCGCGTAGTCGAACTGTTCTTTTGAAAGCTTCTGGATTTTCGCCACGTTCTTGTAGATGAACTGCAGAAGCTGCCTTGAAAGCTCGAAATACGGAATGAGCCGCTCCAAGTCTTCCGCGCGGAACGGCATCTTCTTCTCCACGGTCTTGCGTATCTGCACGGCAATCGAAAGGCATCCGTCCGCCATGCTCTCAAGCTCTTCCGAAATGAGCATCATGTGGGAGATGTTCGACTTGGACTCCTCCGATATGTTCAAACCGGAGCAGCGCACGAGATACGGGGTGAGTTGCTCGTGCATCTGGTCGGTGTAGTTTTCAAGGTTCTCGATTTTCCCGAATTCCTCGGTGACGAATTTCTCAGCCTCGCCGTCCTTGAGCATCTTGATTCCAATCTGGAGGCTGTCGAACATGTCCACGACGACATCGACGAACGCCGCGATTTCCTTCTGGGCGTTGAAGACCATCGTCTCCGGCACTTCGAGGGCTGTCTTCTCGCTGAATTCGAGCCTGTATGTCTTGTTCTCAGGAACTTCGTCGTCCTTGATGATTTTTCTGGTCAGATTTGCTATCTGGTTGACGAAAGGGATGAAAATCACGGTGCCGAGAAGCTTGAAGCAGGTGTGCAGCGCCGCTATGTGGTAGATGATGTTCTCCTGGACAGTGCCGGGAACGATTAGGTCGATTAAGGAAAGAAACGGTTTGAAAAGGATGAGCGCGACAACACAGGTCGCGATGTTGAAAAGCACATGGACGCATGCGGTGCGTTTGGCGTTCGCGGAAGAGCCCATGGCGGCCATTATCGAATCTATCGTGGAGCCGATTTCGCTTCCGATGACCATGGCCGCTCCGAATTCCCAGAAGTCCGGATTCTTGGCCGCTACGGTCAGGACAATCGCGGTCATTGCGGAACTGGAATGGATTAGGGCGGTGAAGACGATTCCGACCAAAACGGCCAGGGCAAGGCTGAACGCGCCGTATCCCTGAACAAGATGGATGAAATCGGTAAGCCCGGAGCTGTCCTTGAAAAGACCGGAAAGCCAGTCGAGTCCGATGAACAGCATTCCGAACCCCATTATCGCAAGTCCGATACCTTCTTTTTTTATCTTCTTGACGGCCAAAAGGACGTATCCCAAACCGAAGAGAGGCACGGCGAACAAGGAAATCTTGAAGTTGAAGCCGAAAAAGGCGACTATCCAGGCCGTTATCGTCGTTCCTATGTTCGCGCCGAAAATGACGCCTATCGACTGCTCAAGCGTGAGGAGTCCCGCATTCACGAACGAGACGAGCATTACGGTCGTCGCGCCCGACGACTGTATAATCATCGTCAGGACGCATCCTGTAAGAAGCCCGACGAACCTGTTGCCCGTCACAATCGACAGCGCGGCCTGAAGTTTCTGCCCCGCGCTCTTTTGGATTCCGTCGCTCATCAGCTTCATTCCATAAAGAAGGAAACACAAGCTGCCTGCGAAACTCAATATTTTCAGCACCATGATAAGCGCAAGTATACTAAGGCACCTCGAAAAACTCCATAGTTTTCCGAAGTTCCCACTAGTTCACAAGCTCTTTCGCCACAACCTTGTCTTTCACGACGAGGGAAACTGTGGTGCCCTGCTCCACCTCATACGGAACAGTCACAGCCCCGCCGAAATGCTTGAACGTCACGAGCCTGGACTGCTTTCCGTCCTTCTCCGCCATGAGAACCATGTCCACGGCGAACGGGAATTTCGTCGTCCTGGCCGAGAAAACGCCCACGACCGGCTTTTTTCCATCCGTCGAGACAGTCTCCTCCAATGCGAAATCCGCCGCGCAGTGGGTGTAAGCCCTTACGAACTGCGACTCGAACGACTGCTGCTGCGTGACCGTTCCTGCCCTCTCGCCCTTGGACGAATCCACGGCATGGGTCGAGAAGTCGAAAATCACCTTTGAGGATTCCATCTGGGAGTAGATTTTCCCCACGGAAAGCCCCACGAGGTTCGGAACTTTCGTGGTCTCGTACTCGGAGCCTTTGCTCACCAGAAGTTTGAGCGTGACCGGAGTCGAAATCGGCGTGCCCTCAGGAGGATTCTGGGCGAGGATTGTTCCGGCCGGCGCCTCGTCCGTCTTGTAGCTGGGGTCCGAAAGGACGATGAGCTGCTTTGTGGAGCCGGTGAACATCGTCTGGAGCTTTATCTTCACGTCGTCGAAATTCTCCCCGACGTAGTTCTCGATTTTGTTCAGAATCATTCCCTTGCTCACGACAAGGTTGATTCTTCTCCCGGCCTTGGTGATTGTCCCGGCCTCCGGCGACTGGCTCAGGATTTTTCCAGCGTCGTCGGAATCCGTGTACCTGAACTGCACTTTCTGGTACAGTTCCTTCTGCTGCATCTCCAAAAGCGCGTCTCCAAGGTCGAGTCCCACCACGTTCGGCACCATGACCTGCTCCTCGCCCTTCAAGTTCGCGTTGAACACGCAGAACGCGACGATGAACATGACGACAATCGCGGCCGCGACCGTCAAAAGCAGATTAAATGAACTCGCCTGGAGTTTCTCTACATGGGAAGAAATGAACAAGCCCGCTTTTCCCGGCTTGGCTTCCCTTTCCTTGTTCTCTGTGTTTTCCTGATTGTCCATTTTTTTCTCCGAATTTGATTTTCTGCGGCTTCCCTAGTCGAGGACGGAACCGACGAAATTCCTGGCTCCGTTCATGAACGACTTGTAGTCCATCGCCTTCTTCTTTTCCCACTGAAGCTCCGTAGCCACGAGAATAGAACCGCCGCCGCACGCTATCTCTATGCCGACCGATTTCCGGTACGGAAGGACGGTGCCGGGTATGACGACATCCTTCATGTCCCTCGTGGAATTCTCCGAAACCTTCGACTTCAGGATGAGAAGCTTAACGCCGCCGCATCCAGTCGAAGCGAGGGGCCATGGAGTGTACGCCCTCACCATCCTGTCTATTTCCACGGCGGATTTCTTCCAGTCGATGATTCCGTCCTCCTTCTTTATGAACGGAGTGTAGGAAGGCTCTCCAGTCTGCTTTTTCGACGCAGGAAGAGAAAGTTCCCCGGTCTTCGAGAAGCCGTCGGCAATCGAGCGGATTACGGACAGGAGAAGCTTGGTTCCAAGCGAAGTGACCTTGCTCTCTTTTCCGTCTCCGTCCATAAGTGAAAGCGTCGTCTCAGTGCCGTCCAAAGGAATCTCTCCATAAGCGAGGATGTCGCCCTCGTCGGTTTCGAGAGCGAGCGTCTGGACAGACACGCCGAGTTTGTCGTCGCCGTTCAGAATCGCGGCGGGAACCGGCGTGCATCCACGGTACTTCGGCAGCGCGGACGGATGCAGGTTGATTCCGCCGAGAGGGAAGAGCGAGAGGAATTTCGGCCCGAATATCTTTCCGTAGTCGAAGCAGACCATCAAATCCGCCTTCAACGGAGCGACGGCATCCCTCGCCTCGGCCTTCAAGTGGTCGAACGAGAGCACTTCTATTCCGTTCCCGGCGGCCACTTCCGCGACTTCGGTAGGGACAAGGGCGGAATGCCTTCCCTTCGCGCTCGGAGGGTTCGTCAAAACGCCGACTATCTCGTAACCGCCAACTTTCGAGTCCTCTATCAGATTTCCGAGGACGATTGCGGAAGCCAACGGACTTCCCGCGTACAGAATTCTCAACTTTCCCATTATTTTTTCGCTTTAGAAGCCTCTTTCGCAGCCTTTTTGGCGGCTATGCTGGCGGCCTTCTTAGCCTTCTCCTCTTCCTTCTTCCTCGCCTTCTCCAGCCTGTTCCTCATCTTCTCGGTCACTTTCTCGGCGAATTCCTTGTCTCCGCGGTCGATGTACACGATTCCGTCCAGGTGGTCGTTCTCGTGCTGCACGATTCTCGCGAGCAATCCGTCTGTCTCAAGTGTGAACGGCTTTCCGAATTCGTTCAACGCCTGTATCGTGACCTTGGCAGGACGGACAATCTCCTCGTCGAAGCCGGGAAGCGAGAGGCAGCCCTCGTCGTAGGGGACAAGCTCCTTGCTCGTCGCGACAATCTGCGGGTTTATGAAGACCCGCTTCACGTCGTCGTCGGAAATCACGACAAAGAACCTCTTTGCGATTCCGACCTGAGGAGCCGCCAGTCCGACGCCGTTCGCGTCCACCATGGTCTCGAACATATCCTCAAAAAGGGACCTCATCTCGTCGTTTATCTCTTCAGGGGCGACGGGTGCGCATTTTTCTCTCAAAACATCTTCACCCAACTTGTAAATCTTCAATATCATAGTTCATCGAATTTAGCACAAAAAATAAATGTTTTATAGGTAAATCAAAGCGATGAAAAAACTGATTCTGCTGCTCTCCTCGCTCGCGCTCATGTCGTGCGTGGAGAAAAACACAAGCGACGTCGCATCGTTCGAGGCGATGGACACGTTCATGACGGTGAAATCCTACGGAAGGAACGCGAAAAAGGCGGACTCCGAAGTAGAAAGGAGAATCCGCGAAATAGAGGGGAAGATTTCGACGACCGACGAATCGAGCGACGTGTACAAAATCAACAACTCCGGGGAAAACGTCGTGGAAGTCTCGGACGAAACGGCGTTCCTCGCGGAATTCTCACTAAATGCGGCCGAGGAGACTGGAGGGGCTTTGAATCCGTGCCTCTACCCGGTGACGAAGGCCTGGGGATTCACGACAGGAAAATACAGGGTTCCCGAAGACTCCGAAATCGAAAAACTTTTGGAATCCACCGATTTCAGGAAAATCTCGGTCATCAGGAAACCGAAAGCGGAAATCAAAAAGGAAAGAGGAATGATGCTCGACTTCGGCTCTGTCGGAAAAGGTTTCGCCTGCGACGAGGCCGTGAAAATCCTCAAAAAGCGCGGTGTTGAGTCATCGATTGTGGATTTCGGCGGAAACGTCTACGTCCTCGGAGGCAAGATTGGACAGGACGGCGAAAAAAATGACTGGGCGGTCGGAATACAGAATCCGTCCAGGGGAGAGCCGGTCGCGAAGCTCCTCCTTCAGGACAAGGCCGTCGTGACATCGGGCGGATACGAGAGGTTCTTCACGGACAAAGACGGAAAAAGGCGGATTCACATCTTCGACCCGCAGACAGGGAGACCGGTGGAGAACACGCTCGAATCCGTCACGGTCGTGTCGGATTCAGCCCTTTACGCGGACGCTCTGTCGACATCGCTGTTCGTGATGGGCTTCGAGAAGGCGATTGATTTCTGGAGGGGAAAAAGGGACTTCGAGATGGTACTTGTCACAGAGGATTTCGGACTCTACTACACGGAGGGGCTGAAGGGAAAATTCAGCGCGACGACGAAGCCGAAGAGCCTCGGAATCATCCGTTGACGACGAAGCGGAGCCTTTCGACAAAGTTCCTTCCCTTCATTCCGCCGCTTTCGAATCTGGCGGTCATCGCATAGAAGTGGGCGATTGAAAGGGAGACGACGGAATTTTTTGGAAACGGCACGGAAGAAGCGAACCGGGAAAGGCAAATCGAAGACGAAAGCCTGACGCATTTTTCGGCCGCAAGGAGAAGCGCGCCGTCGGTCACGGAGAATTTCCATATTCTGAAAACGACTTTTCCGTCGGGGACGAACACTGACGACAGGAAAACGAAAACCCACATGTAGAAATGCGGAACAAAAAGGAACCTGCGCCCCGACATTTTCTGCAGCGCGGCCGCCACGGCGAAAACGGATACGAGAAGCGCAATCCTGTCCGTTGAAAAGACAATCACGGAAAGGAAAAAAACGACCGGCAAAAGCAAAAACGACCGCGCAAAAGTTCCGCATTCCGTCTTTTGAGGTTCCACGAGCGGCGCGGAGGCGGCTGGCGGCATCCCTTCAATTCGTATTTTCAGGGCGGAACAGACGAAAGCCGAAAAAAAACCGGAGAAAACTGAAAAAACGAGCATGGGACCGAAGAACACGAAAGTCCCGCTTCCCAAATAGAGAGAGCAGAGGAAAACCTGGACGGCGGATGAAACAGCCGCGCCCGACACGGAAATACCGTAAACGGAAATCCGCTTTCCGAATATTCTCGGCAAAGCGAACATGAAAGAGCAGGAAACGACCGACTGCGCAATGGAAACAATGAAAAACGGAGAGAACAGCGTCCCCGAAACGAGCGAAGAAGAAGCCGACTTCACAACGCAGAGGGCAAGGAACGAGGGAAAGTCCAAAGAAAGGGAGGAAAGGACGGCGACATTGGAAAGCCCCAGCCTGAAAAACGGCGTGAACCTTGGAAGCATGGACTCCGCATACGAAAAAAGCAGAGCCAACGCTCCAAGGTACGCCATTCTTTCCTTCCGGGATTCCGTCACCTTGCCTTTCCGGTCGTAAGCCAGTTCTGGGTGAAATATCCGTCGGAAATCTTCTTGTCGAAGACATACTCCTTCACGGTCACCCGCGACTTCCTTCCGGTCTCTATGTTCGTGACGAGATTCTGCCTTCTGAGCCAGTATGTCATTCCAGTGGCACCCTTCACCTGCTCAAGCTTTTCGACCTCGTAAGTCTTTATCAACTTTGACGCGTTTTTCTTGTCGTAGAATTCGATTCTGACAGGGATGTAGGATTTTTTGTCGAACCAGCTGATTCTGTAGCCGTACTCGACGGTGTTCTTTTTGACGGGAACGGACTTCATCTTCCAGCAGTCGTATGTCGCGCCGTTCACGGTGACTGATTCAGACTGCGAGATTATCTCGTTCTTGTCGTCGTGCTCCTTCCTGAGCGACAAGTCGTTGTATGTAAGCTCGGTTCCCACGAACGGCTTTCCCTTGTCGCCGGGGGCGATTCGCCTCGTCGTCCTCAAAGCAGGCATGAAAACCCACTGGTCGTCCTCTTTCGATATCTTCTCGGCCTGAAGGATTCTCGTGTCCTTAACCGAAGACGGGCTTTTGAAAGAGAAGACCGTGTTCTTCAATCCGTTTGCGCCCCCTCCGAACTGTTCCAAATCCATGTGCTCCACGGTTCCGTTCTTGGAAATGTTGTCGACTGCAATCGAAGAGTAGTTGTAGTCTGGAACCCTGTCCAAATCGCAGTACACTTTCAGGATTTCATCGACCGTCTCTGAAAAGAACAAGCTTCCAGAAACAAAAAAAGCGGCGGCAAAAAAAATTTTTTTCATTTTTGTTTCTCCATGATACTCGCATCCCTACTTGACCTGTCCGGAAACTGAAGATTCCGAACAGTTTTGAATCGGAAAGTTTATTTTAGGATTATACAGTTTCGGCGCATTTTTTTTCACAAAAAGCGATGTGAAATTTGAGATTTTTGAGATTTTTTTTCATCCAAAAAATCCCACTCACCTGGATATTGCGTCCAATTCATCACTGGAACTTTCATGGGACTCAGGATTTTTTCCTTCCACGACGCGTATCGAAACCCTGTTCGGAAGGCAGACGACCGCATTTGAAAAGCCCTGGGCCACGCACGTCTTGTTCGGACACGGCGAGTCCAAAACACGAACCTTCCCGTTCCGCACCTCGAACACGGTTTTTCCAATCTCCCCCTCGACTTCGTGCAGACCGTCCTCCAAAAGGGCGAACTCGTACTCGTCCTCCGCCGCATTGACGAGAACGGTCCCCGAAGAAGATTCTGCCGAGGAAAAGAAACGAACCGAAAGAAAAATCCCCGAAGACAGGACAAGCGCGACAAAGGCGAAGTCGAGGATTTTCAAGTCGGAAAAGCTATTCCTCAACGGCATCTTCACCAAAAAGCTCCCTCTCCTCGTCCTCGCTCAGGCTGTCCAAGTCCGTCTCGAACGAAATGAGAAAATCATCGTCGTCACCGTCGTCGCGCTCGGCATCCCTTGCGTAAGGATTGTCCTCGCCCTTCCTTTCGTCGTATCGGGCGAAATCGGCCGCGAGAAAATCGTCCACGGACGAGCGGAGAGCGTCTTCGCCCGCGAATCCGGTCACGTCCACCACCGCCGAGTCTTCGTCGAAGCGGAGGAAATAGAGGACGCACCGCACCTTCTCCACAGGCACGCCATTCATCTGCGAAATGGCAAGGCGGTAGCTTGCGAGCTGAGCGTAGTATTTTTCAGGACGCTGCTCACGGTCGGTCTTGTAGTCCACAATCGTGTACTCGTAGCCGGAAGAGCCGCCGCCCTTGAAAACCAAGTCCATCATTCCGCTGACGATGGAATCCCTGCCGAACGCTCCGAGGGAAAGCCTGAACTGGTACTCTGTCCTCTTCCACGGAGAAGCGCAGATTTCGGAGAAAAGAGCCGTCTTAGAGAAATTCTCAGCCATTTTCATGCAGATTGCCTTCACTTCCGCGACGTTGCTCTCGTACATGTCGATTCTCTCTCCGTCGTCGCGCCTTACGTCGACATCGAGTCCGAGCAGGTACTTTCCGGGAATCTGGAAGTCGGCCTCGCGCCCCTCGACTACGGAATCGACCTTCTCCTGCATGAACAAGTGCGCGATGGAACCGAAGTCGGCATGGCTGAACCTCGCGCGCATTGATTTGGGCTTTTTGATGTCGTCGGGATGCTCCTCGTTCCACTTCCTGTATTTTTCCAAAATCCAATCCTTTCCTGGAATTGTGCTCTCGACAATCTCGTCGATTCTGCGCATCGGAACAAGCTCCGGATTCAGCCTCAAGCCCGGAACCTTTTTCTCAAGGACGCTCGGACTCAAATGGACGGGCTTTATGTAGTCCTTCTCCACGACGGAAGCGTTCTCGAACGAAGAAGCAAGCTCCTCCGCGAACTCGATTTTGCAGAGCGCGTTGTTTTCCTTTGAGCCGGAAGAATCGTCCTCGTAGTCGAATTTGTTGGAGAATTCCTCGAAATCGAACGGAGCGTCGTCAGCCGCCTTCCTCACGAAATCCACAGTACCGGAATCCCCGGCTCTTTCCTCGACCAATGTAGTGTACCTGTCGATGACGTTCTCCACGGAAGCGAACATCGAGGCGGGATTTGTCGGGACGACTTCCGAGTTCAGCTCGCCCTTGTAGTGCTGGTCGTACTTTCCGACGATGAAAAGCTCGTCTATCGCGCGCGTGAACGCCACATAAGTCAATCTCCGAAGCTCCGCAGAATTCTCGCCCTCCACGAGAATCTTGTCGGCTTCGAGGAAATAGTTCACGTTCGTTTTTTTGGCAGGAACATGGAATGGGTACTTGTCCTTCGTCTTCACATTTCCGAACAAGGAGCTCTGAGGCGTTTTGAGGACAGGCCCGAAATTCTTCGTGAACGTGAGCGCGTCCCTTTTTTCCGAAGTCTTGGACTCGACCGCGCAGACGAAGACGACCTTGTACTCAAGACCCTTGCTTTTGTGGACAGTGATGAATTTCACGCTGTCCGTAGTCTCGAACGGAATGTTCAGGTTCTCTATTTTCGTCGTGCTTGAGTTGTACTCCTCGATTTCGTCCAGAAAGCCCGCTATGCTCTGCGTGTTCCCCTCGGCCTTCCGCGCAAGCTCGAAGAGGATGTCGTAGAGGCCGGAGAACATCTGCACGTCGGAATTCCACAGAGTCTCGTATCTGTAGCCGAATTCGTACCAAAGGCGAGAGACTATGGAAGATATCTTCTCCTTGTGCAGCAGCTCCTTTATCTCGTCGAACCTTTCCTTGGCGCGCGAGAGTGTCGAGAACGGGCCGCTTTCCACGCCGAAGACATTGGCGGCAGCAATCATGAAAAACTCGTCGAACGGATAGACGCGAGGAACGCTCCCGTCGTCCCTGAGCAGCCGGAGACTGGACAAAAAGACCTCCATCTCCTCTTTTGAAAGCCCCACGAACGGAGAGCGGAGAAGAACCGAGAGAGAATTCATGTCGCCGGGATAGACCGAGACCTTGAGGAACGAAACGATGTCGTTGATAGGCCCATCGGAGAAGAATCCCTTGTAGATTTCCGTAGAGTACGGAATCCGTGCCTTGAGGAATTCGCTTTCCAATTCTCCAAGGACTGACGATGACCGGAAAAGAACGGCCATGTCGCTGTACTTGTAGCCGGCCTTTCTCAGCTCCTTTATCTTGTGCGCGATGTACGACGCCTCGAATTCCGCCCCCGACTCGTTCGCTTCGTTCTTTGTCTCGTCGGTTTTCTTGAAGAACGCAAAGTGCGTGCGCTTTTTTCCCTCGTCGTCCGTTTTCTTCCTGTCCCATTCGACTTTGAGATATTCCGCCTCGTAGTTCGGAATGGGAAGCCCGTCCTCCCTCTTCATCAATGCGGACTTCTCGCCATTCGTGTTGTTTCCCCCAAAAATCGTGTTGAACGAACGGACGAGGTTCGGCATCGAGCGGAAATTCGTCTCAAGATAGATGAAGTTCCTGCCGTCGTCGAATTTATCGCCGCGGAGATGCGTCTGGAGGTTCCTGAACACGCTCACGTCCGCGCCACGGAACCTGTATATGCCCTGCTTCTCGTCGCCCACGAAGAAGAGCTTTTCCGGGTTCAGCCTCTTTTGTATGTAGTCGTCGGAGTCCGGCTCGAAATTCGGCACTATGTATGAGCCGTCCGAATCGAACCGCTCCATCTCGTCGCTCAGCATGAAAAGGGCGTCGCACTGCATGGCGTTGTTGTCCTGGAATTCGTCGATCATTATCTTGTCGAACCGCTGCTGCTCTATGTGCCTGATTTCACCGCGGTTTTTGAGTATGTCGAAAGCCAAGTCGGAAACATCCTTGAAGGTGAGGATGCCGGAAGTCCGCTTCGTCTCCTGGACTTCCGAATCGAACAAATCGAGCAGCCGCATGATTTCGAGAGTGATGTCGAACGTCAAGAGCGACTCCGAGACATAGACGAGCTTGTTCACAGACTCGTAGAGCGTGTCGAAGCAAGAGAGGATTTCCTCCACATCCTTCCCCTTCGGCTTTGTCATTTCCGTCCATTTTCCAAGATAGAGAAGGTAATCCTCGACTTTTTCCTTCACACCGGCAAAGTCCGTCTCGACCGTCTCCCAAAAGCTATTCCTGAGGCCACCGGACGAAAGCGGATTCTCCAACGCCTCGAGCGACGACAGTTCCTTTATTTTCCCGACGCTGGCGGACTTCCCCTGAATTTCCGCGCCGCGGATTTTTGATATGGCGGAATCGGCGGAATCGGCGCATTCTGTCCAGATTCGCTCGATTTCCGCCTTCTGCTTGTCCAAGGCTCCGAAGAACGACATTCCGTCCTTTTTCAGAATCGAAGAATTTTTGATGACCGGCTTCGCGAAGACATTCTCCGCAATCTCGCTGAACTTCATCGACCGGGTAAGGGCCTGCACCGCGCTGTTCTCGTTCCGCGCGAGTATGAACTGCAGAGCCTTCACACCAACGAGCGATTCGATTTTCTCGTCGTCTATCCTGAAACTGGGCGATATTCCGTAGAAATGCGCGCCCGCGCGGACAATCTCAGAAAAATAGCTGTCGAGAGTCTGGATGTGCACTTTGTCGAAAGAAGAGAGCGCGTTTTTTGCGTTCCTACGCCGTTCCTCCGAAATGCCCATGTCGCACGAGTCGGCGGAAAGCTGGCTGAAAATCCTACCCTTCATCTCCACGGCAGCCTTGTTCATGAACGTCAGCGTCAAAATCCTGTCGGCAGTCGTGTCTCCAGATTCGACCAAATCGGCGAACCGCATGGAAAGCACCTTCGTCTTCCCGGAACCGGCACCCGCGCTCACGACAACATTTTTCCTCTCGCCGACAGCCCTTCTCTGGTTCTCTGTCAAAACATCAGCCATAAATCATTCCCCCGAAACAGTGAAAAACCTTCTGCAAACGCTCTGGTAGTCTTTGCAGTTCGCGCCGACACCCTTGTTCGTGCACAAATCCTTTTTCTGGATGCGCTCGTCTATCGAAAAATCCAGATTCTTTACGCGTTCGACGAATTTCTCTATAAGCTCGCCGCATTTTTCGCACGTCCTGTCGAACTCATCCTTGCCGAGCGACGCGCTTTCCACGCTAGTCTTGCCGTTCAGCGTCCTGTCGCGTATCGAAAAGAAAAAATACCCGTCCGGCTCTATGCTCTTTCCGTTCCTGAATTTTTCGCCATCGGAGAAGATTTTTCTGTAGATTGGCATCTGGAAGTCGGGAATCTCGTATTCCTTCGCGTCGTCGTACAATATCGGACTCGGAACGGAGCCTGACTTGAAATCGATTATGAAGAATTTCGTCTCCGAATCGTCCGCGCTGTCGCAATAGAGAATGCAGTCGATTCTTCCGTCGAAATAGTATTCCTTGGAATTTCCGTCCTCGTCTTTCGGATGCGAGACGTACTGCTCCTCAAGCTTGAAGACTTTCATGTCGCAAAAATACTGCGAGAACTTCTCCACACTCGGAAGGAGTTTCGTGAACAGCTCCGCTTTCTGGGAATTGACGATTGTCTTCGTCATCTCGCTCAGGGTCTCTCCGAATTCGTCGTCGTCGTCAGGCTCCGTGAAGCGGGTGTTCGCCTTCTCTATGCTCTCTTCGAGTATCTTCCTGTATTCGGAATTGAGCGTTGTATATTTGAAATCTCCCGTCTTCTTGTCCACAGTCATGTCGAGCGTGTCTGAAAAACGCACGCCCCTGTCCTTCAAAACTCCAAGGTACACCTCGAAGACCGCGTGGTTTATGCGCCCCACGACGAAATCGTCCATCAAGTCGGCTTCGTTGTTCAAAGGCTTCAGGGAAAGAACGCGCTCGAAAAGCCACTGCCTAGGGCATTTGTAGAAAGCCTTCACGTTCGAGGGGCTTATCTTGTATTTTCCGTTAGCCTTGTTCAGATACTTCTTTTCTATTATCGATTTGATTTTTTCCTTCGACTCTTCCCAACTGAAGCTTCCACCACCTCGGCCGCTCGTCATAGTCTGCTCTTTCCAGACACCGAATCCGTTTCTCTGCGTCCTCATTATGAAATTCGGGAAGCGCACATCCTTGTCCACGAAAGAGCTCTTCTCCTGCGAAAAAACGTTCCCGCTTCCGTCAGGCTCGGTTTCAGCATCCTTCTTGAGGAATCCGTGCGGGAATCCGTACTTCCCGGCAGAGTGCTCCGCGGACGTGAAATAGGACGCTCTTCCAGAGGAAAGCTGGTACAGAGAAATGAAGCTCTCGCTGGGGTCGAAATCGGTGAACTTGAAGAATTTGTCGTTCGTCGAAGGGTCGATTTTGAGAATCACATCCCGCTTCGTCTCGTTCAAGAAATCGAGCTGCTTGAAAAGAGAGCCGACGGAAAGCGAGTCCTGCGTCGCATCCACGACGACGTGCACCTTGAACGGAGCAGCCGCCGCCGCGCGGTACGGATAGACCTGTATTCCGCGCTTCTCCGTCTGGTCGAGGTACTGCGTCTGCTCCAGATGCGAGACGAAAAAGCCGAAGACGTTCGATATTTTGTAGGCGGTCTTTCCGTCTTTTCGGACTCCGCTTCCTTTTTTCTCCTCCGTGCAGTATTTCCCCTCAAGCTCCACAAGCCCTGTCAATTCCGTGATGCAGCGGCTCAGAATCAGGTCGCTCTGCTTCATGTCCTTGAAGCCGCGCCTGTCTATGAATAGCTTTCTGAACGTCCTGTACGCGCGGAGAAGAGCCTTGAACGACTTCGCCCCGACCATTTTCGTCGTGGACGCGCGGAGATAACCGTAGAAGCGGCGGAGTTCAGCTATCGATTCTTCCATTTTCCGCTTCCGCTCCGGGATTTTGTCGTCCGAAAGTCTCCTTACGGGATTGTCGAAAGAGGAAGTCCAGATGTCCACTTTTTTTCCGGTCGCCTCGTCGATGTAGGAGCACACGCAGTTGTTCTCTTTTCCGAACTGTATGAATTTGTCTATCAGATACTTGTTCTTCCACGGAATGTCGTCGTTCAAAAGAAGCTCTTTCACGCTCGCGAATGAGAAATCCGACCTGACGCATTCCTGAATCTGCGAGAAGATTTTCCCGGAACCGTGTTCTGAAAGCATCCGGCTGAACCTCGTCACGTTCGGAATCTCGAAAAGGTTCAGCTCCCGCTCAAGGTAGGAGCCGTATGTGTCGATGTTCGGGACGCTCACGGTCATGTCGGTCCAGGCGATTTTCTCCTCGTCGTGCATTCTACGCAAGAACGACGCGACATTGTGCAGTTCCTCAACGGACGTGTCGAAATGGCACCAGGAAGTGTTCCCCACGTCGATTTCGCGTGGGACCTCGACAAACGAGAGCGCCTTCTCCTGTTCCGCCATTCTCAGGAGGAATTCATACTGCGTCCAGTCCTCCAGAATCTGCGGATAAACAATCACATAGCGGGTCTTGTCGTCCGCACCCTTGAACGGAGGCTGCTCCCATGCAGGGTCGAACAGGTCGTTCTCGTCGAGGAATTTCTTGTACTCGCGGTAGAGGGTCTCGTAGTCCTCGTCCTCGGAATCGTTGGCGGAAAGCGAAAAATCCTTGCCGGCATCCAACGCCCGCTTTTTCATTTCTTCGATTATGTCTTTGTACGACTGTGTGTCGTGGTAAGTCTTCCAGATTTTCAGGGACGGGAGGATTTTTGAAATCCAATCGGAAAAGGAAGACGCGCTCTCGGCGAATTCCTTGGTGATGAGCGATTTGAACAGAAGCGGTTCGTTTTTTCCGTTTGCGATGTTGCTCTTTTTGATTCCGGCGTTCTTCTCAATCAAATACGAAGCGAATATCTTCCTCATCAACGATGGAACAGTCGTCTTGTCTTCCTGCTTCGTCCTGATGCAATCGCCCTTGAATTTGTCCCAAGCGATGAACCGTTCCATTGAGACGGCGGCGACACCTGTGATGCCGCTGTTCTCGACAGTCCAATCTGCCCAGCTTTTGCAGGAAACTTCGGTCGGGAAGACAAAAACGACGTTCTCGTCCCGAATATTCCGCACGATGCTTTCTTCAATAGATTTCTCTTTTGTCATGCAGAAATTATTCGGGGATTTTTTCCATTCGTCAATTTATTTAAAAAACAATCAATCGAACAATCAACCGAGCCTTATTCGGGCGGCTTTCGCGTGTCCGGCCAAGCCCTCGGCGTCGCCAAGATTGCCGGCGGCTTCGGCGGAGGCGATGGCACCCTTTGAACCGGGCACAGCCCTGAGCGTCGTGACGGTCTTCAAGAACACGCGCACGCTCAAGCCGCCGGTGAACCGCGCGCTCCCAGACGTTGGCAGGGTGTGGTTCAAGCCGGCCGCATAGTCGCCGAAGACTTCCGCGCTTCCGTGGCCGATGAAGAGGGAGCCGTAGTTGTGGCAGAGTTCAGCGATTCTGTCGCGCTCCTCCCCTTCGTCCATCGCAAGCTCCAAGTGCTCCGGAGCCTTCCTGTTCGCAGCCTCGGCAGCCTGTTCAAGGTTCTCGCAGACGATGATTCTTCCGCAGTTCTTTATTGACTGTTCGGCAGTCGCCCTGGTCTCGAGAACTGCAAGCTGCTTCTCGATTTCCTCGGCGACCTTCCTGGCAAGCTCCTCGGAATCCGTGGCCATGACGGGCTGCGCCACAACGTCGTGCTCCGCCTGCGCGAGCAAGTCGGCGGCGACCCAAGCGGGATTCGCAGATTTGTCGGCGATGATGAAGACCTCGGTTGGACCCGCCACCATGTCGATTCCGACCGTTCCGTAGACGAGCTTCTTCGCCTCCGCCACGAACTTGTTGCCCGGCCCCACAATCACGTCGGTTCTCGGAACGGACTGGGTGCCGAAAGCGAGCGCGCCGATTGCCTGGCTTCCACCGCACGCGAACGCCTTTGTCACGCCGCAGATGTGGGCGGCCGCCATGATGTTCTCGTCGGCGTAGGCTTTTCCGCCCACGAACGGTTTTCCGGGAACGCCAAGCCCTTTCTTCTCCGCCTCGGCCTTGTCGTCCGGGTGGACGCGCGGCGGAGTGCAGAGGACTATCTCCTTCACGCCCGCGGCCACCGCAGGGGTCACGGTCATGACGACAGTGGAGACGAGCGGGAAGCGACCCGCGGGAACGTAGACGCCAGCCCTGTCGACTGGAATGTTCTTCTGCCCTGTGAAAACGCCAGGCTCAAGCTCTATCTCAAAGTTGTCGAAAGACTCCGCCTGCTTCTTCGCGAAGCGGAGAGCCAAGTCGTGGCTGTAGCACAAAGCGTCGTACAGTTTTGGATTCTCCCTCTTCATCTTCTCGGCCGCGGCCTCAAGCTCGGAAGACGGAATCTCGATTGAAGCGGGCGCGGAAACGTCGAATTTCGCGCCGTATTCCGCCAAGGCCTCGTCACCGCGTTTTTTCACATCGTTCAGGACATCCTTCACGACATCGATTGAACCGCCGAAATCCCGGCCGTTGAAGAACGAATCCTCGACTTCTGAATATTTTTGAATCTTTATCATACAAACCTCTATTTTTTCTGACTGCCTTTTTTGCAAAACAAAATTACCACAAATCGAAATCTGTTTCATTAAAGCGAAGATTGGAATAAACTTTTCAAATCAATTATTCAAAGGAGAAAACAATGAAGAAATTCCTCGCCGCTGTTTCAGCGGCATTTTTGACAGCCGCCGTTTTCGCAAACGACATTTTCGCCGGCAAATCGTTCGATGGAATAGACCAGTCCGTCTACTACAAATTCGGCGGCGACAACACGGCGGAACTCATCTCCGGGAACACAGTGGGAGCCGTATTGAACTACAAACTCGACGAAAGGAAAAAGACAATCAAGTTTTTCCCCAAAAAAGTCGAATCGACATCCCTCGGAATCATCGGCTTTGAAAACAGGCTCTGCGAAAAAAGCGAAATCCTCGACTTCATCAACAAAAAAGATTTCGAGCGCGACACACTCAACAAAATGCTCGAAGAAGAATGCGGCTTCGACCCGAAAATCGAACTCGGAAGCAAGGACGAAGTAGAGCAGATTTTGAACTGCATAGTCTTCGTGAACTACAGGGAGGAGACAAAGTCGGAGGAAGCCTACGACAAGAGCGTGGACTACACGGAAAAACTCAGGGAGGAGCTCAAGAAGAACGAGGACCAGGAGCAGGCGAATGAACAGATAAAAGAAGTGGAGGAATTCCTCGCGTCCATAAAGGCCGAACTCGAATCCACGACGATTCCCCAGGTCAAATCGATGAAGAAGAAAATCGAAGCCCGGCTCAACACGATTTTCGACACCGAGATAATCTTCAACTACAAGGAAAACGAGGACGGCAACATTCTACTCACGGAGGAAGCGGAGAACGTCAGCGCGAACGTGGTCTTCCTCTCGATGAATTCCGCGAACGAAGAGAAGCACGTCTACATCAACTCCAACATCCTCGCCACGGCAGATGTGGACGAGTCAGGGAACCCTATCGCAATAAAATTCTTCACGACGGGCGACAAGTGCAAAAAGGATTCGGGCAAAGTCACTTTCGTGAACTCCGACGACAAAAAGGACAAGCTCAAGACGACTTATTCAATCAGCAGAAGCGGGAACGAGATAGAGATAACGCTCAAAATCAATTCGGGAAGCTTGAAGGGCACCGAACTCAAAAGCACCTACAAGACGTCCACGGAAACTCTCACACCCCGAAAATAGGAGAAAGACATGAGAAAAACGCTCGCGACAGCGGCAGCCATCCTGCTCACGGCGGCGCTTTCTGCGGAGAACATCTTCAAGGGGAACACGTTCTCTGTGGAAGACGACGAAGTATTCTACAAGTTCACCGACGACAAGAACGCGAAAATCTTCTCCAACGACACGGACGAAGGCGAGACTACGCACATGGAGCTGGAATACATCCTCGACGAGAAGAACATGACGATAAGGCTCTGCCCGAAAAAAATCAGGACGGCCCTTTTCGGAATCCCCGGAATCGAAGACAGGCTTGTGACCAAAAAAGAGCTGCTAGACACGATAAAAGCGAAAGGCTTCAAGGAGGACGTGTTCAACAAGCAGTTCGAAGAGTTTTCTGGATTCAATCCGCACATAAAGCTCGGCAAGAAAGACGCAGTAGACAAAGTTCTGAACGTGTTCCTGTACAGCGAATTCTTCGGCGACAGCGAATACGACGAGAGCGTGGACTACAAGGCGAAGGTTCTGGAAATGGACACAGACGAGGAAGAGATGCCGATGGAGGACGTGGAGAAGGAAATAGAACTTCTCACACGAGCCATGAAGGCGACGCTTTCCAACATAGACATGGAATTGAAGATTCTTTCGGCATCCGTCTCGCTCACGTTCGACTTTTCCATGACGTTCAACTACGAGCAAGAAGAAGACGGCAGCGTAAAATTTACGGAATCGCCACAAAGCGTGGACGCACAGACCGCCTTTCTGCAGATGGAAGCGGACGGAACAGCCCGCAGCGTCTACATCACGAAAGGCATCCTCTCGATTGTGAGGGAGGGAGAAGACGGCAGGACTCCAGAAATAGACCGCTACGCGACGAACGACAACCTCAAAAAGCCCGCCGGAAGAATCACATTCTTGAAGGCCGGCAATCCGAGGGAAAAAATCAAGGCGGCGTACAAACTCGACAACAGCCAGGACCCTGTAACAATGGAAATCACTTTCAAATCAGGCGCCCTCAATGGATTTACGATAAGGGGACTCTACCACACGTCAAAATCAACGCTGATTCCAATCAAGTAGCGCAGCCTTCATCATTTGTCTCTGCGCAAGAAGCGGACACTGGCCCGCGCAAGCCTTTCATGGAAAGACCTTTCCTTCCATGCTATAATTTTTCCATGAACAATCGATTTCTGCCAATCGGCATTCAGGATTTTGAAGATTTACGCAATCGTGGCTCTGTTTATGTAGACAAGACACATCTTGTCTATAAGCTTGTAACCGAAGGAAAGCCCTATTTCCTGAGCCGCCCCCGCCGCTTCGGAAAAAGCCTCCTGCTTTCCACTCTGGAAGCCTACTTCCTGGGCAAAAAAGATTTGTTCAAAGGACTTGCGATTGAGAATCTGGAAAAAGATTGGGTCCAATATCCCGTCATAAAAATCAGCTTCGGGCGGAGTTCCTACGAATCCCACGACAAGCTTCTCGCCGTCATCGACAACATATTAAGCGAGCACGAGCGTTTCTTCGATTTTGAGAAGAAGTCAGACGACTCGGCAGTCCGCTTGGACAACCTCATTCATTCTGCCTACGAAAAGACTGGCAAACAGGTGGTCATCCTAATCGACGAATACGACAAGCCAATCCTGGACGCGCTGTACACCCAGCACGAGGAGCAGAACCGCCAGGAACTGCGAAGCTTCTACAGCCCGCTGAAGGACTGCGACCAGTACATCCGCTTTTTGTTCCTCACGGGAATCACGAAGGTGAGCCATGTGAACATCTTCTCCGGCCTCAACCAGCTCAACGACATCAGCCTTGATAAAAAATACTCATCGATTTGCGGCGTTTCAGAATCGGAGCTGGGCGAATACTTTATGCCTGAGATTGAAGCCCTTGCCGAAGAACAGGAAATGAGCCTTGAAGAAACGAAGGCAAAATTAGCCCAGATGTACGACGGCTACCACTTCACCCACGATGTTGAGGGAGTTTACAATCCCTTCTGCCTCTTAAAGTGTTTTTCAGCAAATGATTTCGGCTCATACTGGTTTGAGAGCGGAACTCCGTCGCTTCTTGTTAAGACATTGCAGAACCAGCCGATTGAGCTTACCAACATCGTAAACGGCAGGCTGGCGAACGAAAACCAGTTCAAGAACTACGACCCGGACTCCAAGAACATGCTCCCGGTCATTTACCAGAGCGGCTACCTTACGATTAAGGATTTTGAAAAGGAAACCCGCCTCTACAAGCTGGACTTTCCCAATAAGGAAGTGGAAGAAGGCTTTCTTGATGTCCTGCTCAAAAAATTCATCACCGTGCCCTATGACGACATCGGCCTTGAAATAAACAATCTGCGAGTCGCCCTGCGTGACAAAAACCTCGACCGTGCCATGAACATCATCAAGTCCGCTATAGCAGACCTTCCCACCGTGGTCAAAAAGGACATGTGCGAAAATTACTACGAGTCCGTCACGCATTTGATGTTCCGCATGACAGGCTGGCGCGTGGTCTCGGAGTTGCAGAATGTCTGTGGCCGGAGCGATGTCGTTGTTGCCTCAAAGGACAGCGTTTTCATCTTTGAGCTTAAAATGGATAAGGGACGGCCATTCGAGCAGGTCGCGGAAGAAGCCCTGACCCAGATTGACGAAAACGGTTATTCACAACGATTCGCCGTCAGCGGAAAGAAAATGTACAAAGTCGCCCTAATTTTCTCCAGCGAGGGAAAGGGCCTTTTGGGCTGGAAGGTAAAGGAATAACGCCCGCTGGCACAAGGAATGCTGAAACAATGTAGCCGACACATTTCTGGAAGACCGCAAATCAGGCGGCAGCTTCCAGATTAAGGCTGATTTATGATGCCATTTTTGCTGTGTTATTTTTTCTTCAATTCGGCAAGGGCTTCATTGACTTCTGCAATCCGCTCGTTGATGGGGGCTTCCCATACCGTGCCTGCATAGGTTGCTTGAAGTTTTTCCAGACAGCCTAACTCAAGTTTGCTCACAAGTTCAGGATACCATGTTTCCCATTCTTCTTTAGTTTTTGGAAAACCCACGACCAGGTTTCCCGGTGTGTTTCTTAATTCCTCAATACTTTCCCAAGACCACATATTAGTTTTCATAATTGAATGGCAGCCCATAAAGTACAGAGGCTTGTCTGTCGGAACAGTTACATTAAATTCATCGTTCTCTCCTGAATAGACCGTCAGATAGTCATCCGTCACTATTCTATTTCCGTACTGAACCACACCTGGAGCATTTTTTACCCAGTTTGAATCCTTCAGCACTAATTTTGCGCCTTTGTGGGCGGGCGGAAGGGCAAATTCGCGGTCGTCCGTATCAATAAGTGCTTGCCAGCCGTTCGCTTCATCAACATACATCAGTTTTATGCCGGGCTCTGATGTATACCCATATACAATCACCGAATTTTCCGGCGTGGCATTTTCAATCATACCGTTAGTGTAGAGCGGTTCTTTCAGCGGTGTGGATGCGCATGAAATCATCAGCACCGATACCAGCAACGCCGCAATCGTCGCGGCAGACTTCAAAAATTTTTTCATTTCGTTTACTCCTCGTGCGCCTTTCTCATCGCACTTTTTGTAATATAAAAAAGCCCTTACCGACCGTGCGGATATAACACCGCAAGATGGCAAGGGCGTTTTTTTGAGAAAATAAGTTGTGTTTTCGGGATTTATGCTAGTCGATTTTTGCAGAGTTCGCTCTGAACGAATCTGCGAATTATATGGGCGGATTCTCTCGTGTCAAGTGATTTTGAGGGGAAATATACACTTTTTTCATTGTGGGGGCTGTTGTTGCTCCCGAATTTGTTCCGCATAGTTGTATTATAGCACATCGTTCAATGCTTCTTTAGCATCATAATAATTCAGAAAAGCATATTCAATCCATTATAACTGATTAATTTGTCCGGTCAACCTGCAACATAAGATCTTTGCACTGGCAGCTAGCGTTACCACAATTTCCTGGCGTATTTTTTTTCAAAAGTTATTGACAATAAACTTTAATTAGCATAAACTAACAATGAAAGTTAGATATACCTAACTCTTTTAGTACCTCTTCGGCGGGGCAAAGTATTTTGACTGTTTCTTACTTTACCCCGCTATTTTTTTTGGAGCGAAAATGGGTTTCGATGAGACTATAATTCACTGCTGTGCACCATCCCTTTGTGGAATCAAGCCCGCCTGCCTATTTTCAATGAACAGTCAGAATTTCAAATCTGGAACACAAAAGCTTCACGAATGGCAGGGCGATTTTTCCAAAGAAAAAAAATTCTTCGTTCCACTAAAAAAATCAGAAAATCGCTTTCTTTTTTTTGTTTACGATAAAAATCTTTTAGAAAAAGTCTGCCAAAAATCAGAAAATTTTGAATATCTTGCATCAAAAGGCTACACTCCCGAAAAAGGCCTGTCTTCTGTTCTTGCAGAGCTTTTACATCGCCTTGCAGTGAACACGGACTTTCCCCACGAAGTCGGGCTTTTTTTAGGCTATCCTCTCGAAGATGTAATTGGCTTTGAGCGATACGGGGCATCAAATTTCAAATACTCTGGCTATTGGAAAGTCTATGGTGACAAGGAAAAAGCCATCAGACAAATGAATTTGTACAAAACATGCTCAGGAATGTGCATGAAATGGCTTGCGAGCGGACTTTCTGTTCCGCTGGCAGCTAAAAAATATATGGGGCTTGCAAAACTTGCCCCAAATTCTCTTATGGAGGCGTAAAATGAAAGTAGCAATTGTCTACGCAAGTACAACAGGAAACACAGAAGCTTTGGCAAATGCAGTAAACGAAGCAGCTAAGGCAGCCGGAAACGATGTTTCTCTCACAACTGCAGACTCAGCAGATTCTTCTGACACACTCGCAGCAGATTTAATTCTTCTCGGAAGCCCTGCAATGGGTGCAGAACAGCTCGAAGATTCAATGGAAACCTTCTTCTCTGGAATCGAAGGCTCTCTTTCTGGCAAAAAAGTCGGTTTATTCGGCTCTTATGACTGGGGCGAAGGTCAGTGGATTTCTGACTGGAGCGATCGAGTTACAGGAGCAGGTGCAACGCTCGTTGGCGCCGTAAAAGCTCACCTTTCTCCAGAAGATGCAGACCTCGACGCAGTAAAAGCACTCGTTAAATAAATTTTTGGGCGGTACCTGCCTTACGGCAGGTCGCTATGTCCACCCTTCGCTAACGCTCATTCTTCGACACTTTGTGTCTCGAACTTCGGGGTTTCCAGCGCTACCGCAAATTCACTTTCCAATCACCTTTCCTAGAATATTCTTTTCAGATACAAATCCATAAGTTCTGGAATCAACAGAAACTTCATAATTGTCGCCAATCGCCAGAATATAACCAGCGGGCACAAAATCAGAATTTTTTAGATTTAAATATTGAAGAGTCGTCAAAGGTATTTTTTGATTTTTTACCGTAAGGCAATAATTTCTTTCATCATCCAGTGAAAATTCTAGCCTGTCGCCACTAACTGCGACGCATCTTTTTACGACAATTTTATTATCATAAAGATAGATAACGATTTCCCCGCATTTTGGGGTTTTCCACTGGCATAAAAGAGAATCTGAATACGGCTTCACAATTCCATACGAAAGCTTTGAAACAAAAAGCTTTTCGCCGTTTGAAATCACCGGCATCATAGAATCTCCGGACACCGTCAGAATTTCAAAAACGAAAAGCTTAAGCAAAAGTCCTAGCAAAAGACCAATGCAGATTATAAAAACGAATATTTTATTTTGATGCGAAAATTGAATATGATTTTCCGTCATAAATCAATTATGCGCCCATACCGCCGTCAACGCCAATCACCTGAGCCGTAACATAGGTTGAAAGGTCGCTTGCAAGATAAAGTGCCGTGTTTGCAATGTCTTCTGGTGTACCGGCTCTTTTTAAGAGAGTTCGGTCAATCATCATTTTCTGCAAGTCTTCTTTGAGAACGCCTGTCATATCCGTAGCGATGAAGCCTGGAGCAATAACATTTACACGAACGCCTCGTCCGCCGACTTCCGCAGCCAAAGATTTTGAATAAGCGATAAGTCCGCCTTTAGAAGCGGCATAGTTTACCTGACCGCCGTTTCCGTGAATTCCAACGATTGAAGACATATTGATGATTGAGCCAGTGCGTTTTCGAATCATATCGTTTGAAACAACCTGGCAAATCAAGAATGCAGATGTAAGGTTTACTCGAAGAACATCGTCCCAGTCTTCTTTTTTCATTCGGAAAGAAAGTCCGTCACGAGTGATTCCCGCATTGTTTACAAGAACATCAAATCCGCCTGCTTCTGCCAAAGCGGCTTTTACAACCTCAGTGACTTGCTCAGCATTTCCCACATCAGCATAAATTTCGTGGAATTTAACTCCCTTTTCAGAAGCAAGCTTTTCCAATTCATCTTTAGCAGCAGAAGGCTTTGAGCAAAGTCCCCAAACCTCAGCACCATTCTTCAAAAAGGCTTCGACAATTCCGCGTCCAATACCACGGCTCGAACCCGTAACAAGTGCTTTTTTATTCTTCAACAACATAAATTTCTCCTTTTTTTTCGACGCAGATAAACGCAGATGAACACGGATTATATTTGTTTTTATCTGCGTCTATCCGCGTGCATTCGCGTCTAATTTTTACAACGCGTTAATTCCTTCGGCGGTGTTGACTGGCGTACATGCGAGTGTCGCGCCGAGTTCTGTCTGTCCCCACAAGCCCGAAAGAACTTTTCCAGGGCCAACTTCAAGAACTACCCATTCATTGTCTTTGTCGCTCTGAATCATATCAGCGAGAACTTTTTCTTCGTCTGTCCAGCGAACCGGGTGAGTAAGGTGGTCAACTGCGCTTGATTTTGCAGGAGCACCCTCAGTGACTTTTTTGCCGGTTACATTTGAGAACAAAGTGATTTTCGGGTCACAGAATGTGTAAGGCTCAAGGGCAACTTTAAAATTATCTGCCGCTCTCTGCATAAGCGGACAATGGAAAGGTCCTGCAACAGCCAATCGGACTGTTCGGCGAGCGCCAGCTGCCTTTGCGGCTTCCTCAGCCTTTGTAAGACCGTCTGCAGTGCCCGAAATTACGGTCTGTTTTACGCTGTTAAGGTTTGCGGCATAAGCGCCTTCGATTCCATTGGCAATTTCCTCAACCTTTTCTGGCGGAAGACCGAGAATCGCACTCATTCCTGGAGCATTTCCTGCGTTTTCTTCTGCAATCTGCTCGCAGACTTTCTGCATAATCGTTCCCCGCTGAACGACTACCTTTACGACATCCTCGAAAGAAAGGATTCCTGCCGCATAAAGAGCCGGGAATTCACCCAAGCTGAAGCCCATTGCGGCACTTGGCTCGATTCCCTTAGATTTTAAGGCCGCCATTACCGCAAGACTTGCCGCAGTAATCGCAAGCTGGCTGTTATCACTTCTATTTAATTCTGTCTGCTCGGTTTCCCAGAGCAATTTCGGAATATCTTTTCCAGTTACTTTGGAAATATCATCAATGACTTTGCGAGCCTCAGGAAAGCTTTCACAAACATCTTTAATCATTCCCTGAGCCTGAGCTCCCTGACCCGGGAACAAAAATGCATACTTTTTAGCCATCTTTTTCTCCTATGTCAACACTCCGCCATTCTGAGCAAAGCGAAGAATCTCTTTATTATGACAAAATTTCAAAAAATGTCATTTTGAATAAGTTCATATTATATGAATGAAAGAAATTGTTCAAGTCGTAAATGCTCCAGGCTATGAAGCCCAAAACTTTCATTTGCTAAATTTCAAGTTCACCATTATAATTGTATTTATAGAGGATTTAATAAAGATAGGTAAAAATCAGGAGATATAAATGTACGAATCTGGTGAAGATTACCTCGAAGCAATTTTAAGATTACAGCTCGAAAACGGTTTTGTCCGCTCAGTTGATGTCGCAAATAAGCTTGCCGTTTCACGACCGAGCGTTAGTCGAGCAATGAGCTTGCTTGAAAAAGACGGTTACATAGAATTCGGTATGGGAAATATGCTGAAGCTCACTGAAAAAGGCAAAGCAAAGGCTGAAGATGTCTATGGACGACACAAATTGCTTACTGCATTTTTACGAAAAATCACTGGTCTTCCAGAAGATCAATGTGAAGAAAATGCCTGTCGCGTTGAGCACCAAGTCGATGCCGATGTTGTCGCCGGCATCCAGAAATGGCTCTTAGAAAATCAATAATTAACGAACGGTAGTTTTATATATCTATTTATGAAATACAAAAATCCAATCATTCTTTGTGATTATTCAGACCCCGATGTTTGTCGCATCGGGGATGATTTTTATATGGTCGCTTCAAGCTTTAATTTTGTTCCAGGGCTTCCAATCCTTCATTCTACAGATTTAGTGAACTGGCAGCTCGTTAACTATGCTTGCAAAACAATTCCTCTTCCTGGCTATGAAAAGGTTCAAAACGCCAGAGGAATTTGGGCACCTTCTATCAGATTTCACGATGGAAAATTCTTTATTTTTGTCGGACTTCCAGATGAAGGCATTTATTTCACTCAAGCCACTAATCCTTTGGAAGACTGGAGCGAGCTAAAATGCGTTTGGAGTGGAAAAGGCTTTATTGACCCTTGCCCTCTTTGGGAAAAAGACGAAAATAATAACGAACGATTGTTTGTTGTTCACGGATACGCAAAAAGCAGAATTGGATTTAATTCAAAGCTCGGACTTTTAGAAGTCAACCCGTCAAATTTTAACGCAATTTCAGACGATAAAATCATTTTTGACGGAAGAAAAACACAACCGACTATCGAAGGGCCGAAATTTTACAAGCGAAACGGATATTACTATATTTTCGCTCCTGCCGGAGGAGTCACAAATGGCTGGCAGACGGTATTGCGCTCAAAAAAAATTGATTGTGAATACGAAGAAAAAATCGTTCTAGCTCAAGGAAAATCAAAAATAAACGGCCCCCATCAAGGCGCATGGGTAGAAACAAGAGCCGGAGAAGATTGGTTCATTCATTTTCAGGATGCTGGTATTTACGGCAGAATTACACATTTGCAGCCAATGAGATGGGTAAACGACTGGCCTGTAATGGGAAACACTGTCTCTTTGCCAGACGAAAAAGCTCTTTCTGTTGTTGGCGAGCCTGTAAAAAAATGGAAAGCACCGGCCAGTCGTTCTGAGCGCAAACAAAGGCAACAACGAGAACATTTAATCGAAGATGCTTTTCAGAACAGTGCCAATCCTTCTAAAAATACTTTTTGCACAAACGAGGCTTCTCTTTGGCACAGTCCAGCTGTCTGCACGAAAAAAATTGATACAAAAGAATTTACTTACGAACGAAAGTTTGTTTTATCTGAAAAAGCGTGGAGAACTGGAGAACGAAGGGGAATTATCTTCTTAGGAAATGAATATGCTGCTCTTCAAATAACGAAAACTAACGAAGGTTCTTTTTTACTTGCATATTTAGAATCTACGGGAAGCGAAAATGGTGACGATGAACGACAAGAAAAGATACTCTGGTCAAAAGAAATTTTCACAAATGTAACAGAAGAAGCAAATAATCAGCCTGAATTCGTTTCAGAATCCATTCTTCCAGAGTGTGCGACTGGCGGGAATCTTAGTCTTGTGCAAAAATCTAACTATCGTAAGTTAGACAATCAAATTTCAGTAAGCTTAAGAATGAAATTCCATCCTGACAAAGACGGCCGAAGCGGAATCGTTCAGTTTTTCGTAAAAGATAAAATCAGTGGCAAAAAACTAGCTTTTAAATCAAAGCCATTTAAAACAATAAACGCCCACTGGGTTGGCGGGCGTTACGGCTGGTTTTAAGGTTGATGTCACTAACAGATTTTTCATTTACTGATACAAATACATACACTCGCCAGCAGTTTTTCCAAGCAAATCGTAGACACTTGCTTTTGGATTTTTTACAAAACTTGCGACTCCTGACAAAAGCGAAAGCCAATCTTCTTCATACTGATATTTGTACTCAATAAATTTTATTTCTTCGCTCTTTTTTGCGTCTTCATCTCGCAAATAGTCGGCTATATCTTCTTTTGCCGCTTCATAAGAACAAACTTCGTCAATAAGTCCGTTTTCTTTTGCCTGCTTTGCCGTATAAATGCGACCGTCTGCCAATTCCTTTACTTTAGAAATGTCCATATCTCTTGCTTTTGACACAATTTCTGTGAACTGCTCGTAAGCTTCGTCTGCCACAGATTGTAAAATTGCACGCTGCTCTTCCGTTAAAACGGAATTGTAATTTCCCATATTTTTGTTTCTTCCGGCGGTAATTGTCGTCATTTTGATTCCGAGTTTTTCCATAAGAGCAGTTGCGTCTATAGACTGACCTGCAATTACACCTATTGAGCCTGTCAGACAATTTCGGTTTGCAAAAATTACATCTGCAGCACTGCCAATGTAATATCCGCCACTTGCCGCCAGACTTGTAAAATAAGCAAAAACAGGACGACCGGTAGTTAGTTTATAATCTTCTAAAGCCAGATACGCTTCGTCTGATTCATAAACCGTTCCGCCTGGAGAATCAATTTTTAGCAAAATTCCCTGATTATTTTTGTCATTTTTTGCATTCTTTATTTTTTTCAAAAGCCATTTCTGGTTATAAGTTTTATTTGCTTCAGATATTACGCCAGTAATATAGATAACAGAAATGTATGGTTTTCCGACACTCTTAAAATCATCAAAGTCTTCATCAAAATTTTCAAAACTATCGTTAGTTATAAAACTAAAATTGAATGAAGGTCTGTCCATTATTTTTGAGATTGCAGAACGAGCACCGAAAAACAATGAAACTACGATTATTATGCTTAAAATCAATAAACCTTTTTTATGCTTCATTTCTATATCCTTTTATTTTTTAGGCCTCAAAATCGGCTGGAGTCAATTTTCCTTGTGCGAACGCCATTTTTTTCAAATCATAGTATGCAAAAACCTGAGTCATAGTCATATATGGGGAAAGCCAAATAAAACCAATACCAAATGACAGACAACTCAGAATAATCCATCCAAAGAAGCTAATATCCATCATAAACAAATCAGCCTTATGACCGTTAGTTAAAATTTTGCTTATATCCATAGCTTTCATTGCATCAATTTTCGGATTTTCTGCCAACACACAGAACATCATTGAATAACTGTAGGCTTTGACAATACCTGGAATAATAAACAAAAGACTCCACAAAAAAACCCATAAAAAATTCCACAGACTTCCGAGAAGCGCATTAAGCCAGTGATTTTCGATAGCTTCTAAAAATGTTGAAAAAGAAGCCTTGTCGGTAGAAGAAGAATTTTCTGATACGAGAGCATAACTTGAAATGATTTTTATGAAAGTAGCGATAATACCGACATTTAAAATCCCGGTTACGATAACTCCCAAAATCATAAATCCCATATCCGCGAGGGTGCTAAGCACTACAGAAAGAATTGTAAGAAGGCAAGCCAATCCCCAATTATTTTTAAGAGCTGCAAGAGCCGACCTTTTGTATTCAACTCGATTAAACATAATATCCTCCGTTTTTTTTAATCTATCATATTTTATAGCTTAAAGCAATTTTTGCAGCAACTTTTTCGCCGTCCATTGCAGATGAGCCAATTCCGCCAGAATATCCGGAGCCTTCACCACAAGGAAAGAGATTTTTTATTCCCTCACATTCAAAAGTATCTTTATTTCTTATAATTCTGACTGGCGTTGAAGTTCTGGTTTCACTTGCAATTAAAAGTGCCTCGTCGGAAATAAATCCGTGCATATTTTTGTCAAAATCATAGAAGGCTTTTTGAAGGCGGTCTGAAATTTCTACAGGAAGCCATTTGTCAAGCCGGCTAGGAACAACTCCAGGCTTGTAGCTCGTCTCCGGTAATTCTTTTGAAGCCCTGTGAGAAAGAAAATCCACAAGCCTTTGTGCTGGAGCAAACTGACCTTTTCCTTGCTTAAAGGTTTCTTCTTCAAGTGCCGTACGCCAATAAAGACCTGCGAGGGCCGGACAACCTGCCTCTTCTGCCTTCCTTTTAAATTCTTCCGGAATATCCTCTGGACGACGCTCAACGACAATTGCGGAGTCGCTCCATTTGCTGTTTCTGCCAGAAGCCGACATTCCGTTTATGACGATTTGATTTTCTGCCGTTGCACACGGAACAATGTAACCGCCAGGACACATACAAAAGCTGTAAACTCCACGCTCATTTACCTGAGTAATCAGTCTATATTCTGCCGCCTGTGGCATAGTTTTTCCGTGAAACTGAATTGAATCAATCAAAACGCGAGGATGCTCAACTCGAACACCTACCGCAAAAGTTTTTGCTTCAAGCGATTCTGGAGAAATTTTCGCAAGCATTTCATAAATATCCGTCGCAGAGTGTCCTGTTGCCAAAATTACGGCATCTCCTGAAAGGGACAATTCCTCACCTGTTTTAAGGTTTTTTAGATGGACACCCGTAACTTCTGTCGTTTTTTCACCCGAAATGACATTTGTTACCAAACCTGTGCAAAGCGTGTCAAAATAGAATTCTCCACCAAGCTCAATGATTTTTTTTCTCATTCCGCTGATAATTCCAGGAAGCTTGTCCGTTCCTATGTGAGGATGAGCATCCGTTAAAATTTTTTCATCCGCACCAAATTCTACAAAAATCCGATATATTTTTCCAATGTCGCCGCGCTTATTGCTTCTTGTGTAAAGCTTTCCGTCAGAAAAAGTGCCAGCTCCACCCTCTCCGAAACAGAAATTCGACTCTGCATTGAGTTTTCCTTCTGTCTCAAGATTTTTTATGTCAGTTTTGCGCTCATCTGTCGCTCTTCCCCTTTCAATGATAATGGGCTTAATTCCATCTTCCAAAAGCCTGAAAGAGGCATAAAGACCTGCAGGGCCAGAGCCAATGATGATTACTTTTTTATTGCCGTCGGCCTTTTTCCAGACAGGGATACTTTCTCCGTCTCCGTTTGGTTTTTCGCCAATATAGATTTTATATCTGAGAATAATTTTCAGCTGACCATGACGAGCATCTATTGATTTTTTTATAAAAACGCTAGTGATTTCTTCTTTTTTAAAAGGAATTCCTTTTTTTTCAAGACCTTTATAAATTTCTGAGTCAATTAAGAGTTTGTTTTTTTCATCCTGAGGCTTTATAGTAATTGAAATATCTGTAGTCATTGCAAAAAAATTATAGTGAATTGTAAGATTCTTCGCTATCGCTTTTGAGGCAACGCAAAAGTATCTATTGACAAACAGTTTTTTACAGAATAAACTAATGATAGTTAGTTGTTTTAAAAGGGTGGGAAAAATGGCTAAATCAGACAAAGTTACTCGCGAGAAGATTATTCTTGCATTTCTGGATTCTTGCTTCGTAAAAAATGCGGGCGGAACATCACTTTCAGATGTCGCTGAGCGACTCGGAATCAAAAAGGCTTCACTTTACAATCACTATGAAAGCCGCGATGCAATGGTTGAGGATTGTATCCGCTGGTGCGGTGACTATTATCGAAAAGCGTATTTCATTCCAACAGATATTGAAGCAGTTTCAAAACGCTACAATGCCGAAAATGTAATGAAAGGCATCGTAAACCGTTGGTTCAAAATGAACGAAAAAGAGCCTTTAATTCAGGTTTATTCTTTTATCGAAAGCGAAAAATACATTTCTTCTGCTGCGGCAAAAATCTCGCAGGAAACACACGAAAAGCTTGTTTCAGAAACAAAAACAGCCTTCAGATGCCTGGCAAATGCCGGAAAAATCATTGACCTCGAAGAAAATGATTTGGAAACCCTGTCAGAAATGTTCGCCTCAATCACAATTTCAACTCTGGACGATTACATTGTAAGCAAAAAAATTGAGATTCGCTCAAATCCGGAAGGCGGAGAAGACTCTTTATTTGGAACCTCTAACGAAATCGACTTCGGAAAAGTGTATAATCTTGTTGAAACATTTTGTTCAATGCTTAAATAACAAACGACAGAAATCAAAAAGATTAGTCATCTGACTCATAATCCCTGAAGCCGGCATCCCAAAGCTCGTCATCCGTCATATAACGGCGTAAATCCTTTCGCGCTTCATCAAATTTGTATCGCATAAGGGATTTTGCCTTGTCGCTCGTAAGCTGGTAAATTCGCTCCAGAAGTCGTGGCTGAATGTCGCTTTCAACGCCTTGCTGTCCCATTGAATTCGAAAAAACGAAAACATTAAGAGTGACTCCGTTTTTTGGTCGTTGCATAACGAGAATCGCATCAGTAGCAAAATGAAGTCCGTTCAGATTCAGAAGCATTTTTTCGACTTTTTCGTAAAGCTTTATGTCGAGAGTCTTGTCAAAAATGCAAGAAAAATGGCTCATACTGACATCCAGAACGCTTCCCTTAACCTGACCGCGTTTCGTAATAAAGCTGACCCTGCTCCTGGTATCGCAAATTGCACGGATGTTTTTTCGCCGTCCGCAAGCCTGATTCGCAAACATTACTTTGTCGATAAGGGCAAAATTTTTGTTTTTTTGATATTCAAGTGCAATACAACCGCACTGAATTCCGACATCAAAGAGATAATATTTTTCAAGATTCTTTTTTTCTTCTTCGTTCTGCCTCTTTAAATAAAGAACTCCAATTAGAATTCTCCCCATATATTTCTGCTGAAGCTCTTTTATGTATTTTTCCCATTTAACGCCTTTAACCTGGCTGTCGACATAAAAAAACAAAATTGAGTCGGTAAAGGTCTCAATAATGACTTCAACCTTTGCCTTAAGAGGACAATATCTGTCATCACCGATGATATAAGTTTCGTAGCCGCGAGCCATATAATCTTCAAGATAAGTTTCTGGCAAAAGCGACGGATCTGGAGAGATAAAAAAAGTCTTTCGACCTTCTATGATTAGTTCCTGAGTTTCCCCTTTTTCTACATTAGCCATATTATAACTCCTCCACCCTTTTTCCAGTATAATGTAAAATAAGTGCCAGTGTTCGGGCCGCATTCAAAAACAAATCAATATCTGAATATTGGAGCAATCGGCTGTCTTTTTCTGTTCCTGTCATATCAACACGCAGATAGCCAAACTTTTCGTCCCGATAAGAAATATCTGCAAAACAGCTTGAAGTAATTTCCTGATTCTCAAAAATCTCATAAAGAAAATCTTTTTTTGCCCTTAAAAGATTTTTTGTATCGCTCATATAGAAAATGCCGGTGAGCTGGTTTATGCTCTGCTCAATCAATTCGTTTGGAATGTAGTCGAATTTTTTGTTTGTAGAGCGCTGATGAATTTTTTGGAAGAGAAGCTTTTCGTTCGCCTGAATACAGATATGGTCAATCTCGAAGTAAGAGCTTAAAAAATTAAAAAGATTTGAGATTCCAGCTTTTAAATCATCGCCGGCCGTAAGATATTTGCAAACATTTGAGTGAAGATTCAGGGAACCGACAGCCTTTTGTTTTTCGCTCTTTGGAACGATGCTCGCATGTTTTTCTGGGAGATAAATGATAAAGCAGTTTCGCCCCTTTGTTTTTCCGCGATAAAGGGCTTTTTCAGCACAAGAAATTAAATCGTCAAGATGACGGGAATTTTCCGGAAAGCGGGCAAGTCCGATTGTCACCGTTAAAGTCTGATTTCCAACTTCTGGAAGGGAAATTTCGTTTACTTTTACGAGAATTTCATGGCAAATGTTCCAAATTTCATCGTAATCAATAATATCTTTTAAAATTAGAGAGAATTCATCGCCTTTGTTTCGGGCTAAAATCCCTTTTCCGTTAATTATTTCGTTTATGGTAGTCGCAACATCGTAGAGAATTTTATCACCGCCAGCCCGTCCGAAAGCGTCGTTTATGTAAGTGAAATTGTCTATGTCGATAAGAGCAAAGCTAAAATCCGCCTCAAACTGAACTAAAAATGAAGCGTAAGAATCCATTGTTTGCTTGGCGTATGCCCCGCTAACCTTGTCTGTCTGAATCTCGTTATCCCTGAAGAATGTATCCATAATCAGATATTATAACACGGAAATTCAGAATTTGCATAATTTTAAGAATGCGGTAAGCAAAAATATCTTCTTATTCCGATTGAAGCACCAGAAAAATCTTTAAAATAATTGTCGTTTTCGCTGTTATAAAAATTAAAATATTTCCAGGATGCAAAAAATTCATAAGGACCGTGCGTAAAACCAAAATGCAAATCGCTTTCAAAGACAGAAAAATCGTGCTTGTAATTATGGCATCCCATTTTCCATTCGATTACAAGAGGCTTTACAGGATATGACCTGAGCAGAAGTCCGACATTACATCCAGTTTTAAAATCTTCAAAGCCATTTCCCCGCCAGGTCGTATATTGAATCAAAAAAGCGGCACTTAAAATGTTTGTCTGCAAAAGAGAAATTTGTCCGCCAAGTTTTATATTGTCACGAAAGCCAGATTTTTCAAAATCATAAGTTCCGTTCGTGTAAAATTTTCCTAAGGCAAGATTTTCAAAATACGGACCAATGTATGGGAACAAAAGACCTTCAAAACGGGTCTCATTCCCAATTCCGAGATTGTGAAGATAAACAAGAGATGTATCAAAAGAAAAGCGATTTTTGCTGTAAGACGGCAGCGTTAAGACAAGACCAGAAATAGAGCCTCGTGCGACATAATTTCCGTCCGCAGGGGAGACTGTTTCATCGTCCTGATATGGATAATCTAAAAATCGTACGGTATTGAACCAATAATAACAAACTCCAAGCGCTACGACGCATATTACAACAAACCATGCAAACAAATCCTCTGCGGTCTCTTCATCTTCTTCCCGACTGCTCGAAGCGTTTAGGGAAAAATGGGAAAGAGCATTTTTTTCGCTCAAAGAAGATTCAAAAACCCTTGGTGAAAAGCTCAAAGCCGAAGCATTAACTCGAAATGAGAACAAAATGCAGATTAAAATTAGAAATCTTTTCACACTATCCCCTTTGCTTCTTTAGAAGAAAATCTAAAAAATCTTTTGGCACTTTAGCAATTCCTGAAAGATTTTCTTCGGATAAATCAACTTCTATCGCTCCGTCTGAATTTTCTGTCGAAAAAATACAGGCAAACGCAAGCGGAAGCTCATCTGTGTAGCCGGCGACATCCTTATATTCATCAGGAATTTTTTCGTCAGCATACGCAAAAATGATTTTATGAGATGTTTCCCCTTCGCGGTGCTCAACAGGAGCTAAAATTCCGCTCGCAGCCGCCAAAATACACGAAGAAAAATTGTCCTCGCTTGGATAAATCGCCGTGTAGCCCGCCTTCATTTTAAGAGCGATTGTCGTTGCCGCAGGCGGTGTGTTAAAGACCGAAATCGAAAATTGAGCTGGCATAATCTCGGCATCTTCGATTAAGCCCCTGTTGATTTTTAATTGACGAGCAATCTCGCCCCGAAATGAAGCAAAAACGAGCTTTAAATTCGCATTTTTTTCGTCGTCTTCGACAAGTCCATGAACAGCTTCTATCGTCATTCGCGTGATTTGAGAAAGCCGCCGTTTAAAAAGAGCGTCAACATAAGGCAGCTTCGGCGTTTCCGAAGGATTTTCAGGAGAAGGTGTGAAACTGCTGAATTTTGTAATATAGATTTTCATTTCTTTCTGAAATTCAAAATCGAATAGAAGTTACTTCCCAAGTTGTGATGTGCGGTAACAAGGCTAAAGCCCGCTTTTTCAATTGCTTCGACCAACTCGCCGTAACGGTACATTTTGCTGTTTCCGTTGGCAATGCAGGTAAAATAAAGGCTCGTTGCCTGCAATGCGTAGCTTTCGCCCTCGTATTTTTGCATATCCCAAAGAGGCTCCATAACGAAAATATCGCAGTTTTCATCAACCGAATTGTAGATTTTTGTAAGGATTTTCGTAATCTGATGAAGAGAAAAACAATCCAAGAACTGGCTCATCCAGACAGCATCGGCTCCAGCAGGCAATTTTGTTTCTGTGTCGAGAACATTTCCGCTTACAAAGCTGACTCGTCCCTCAAAGCCCGCATCCTTTACATTTTTTTCGGCAACAGCGGTCTGTCCTGGTAAATCTACGATTGTAACATGAACATCGCTGTCATATTTACAGCTTGCGATTGCCCATTTTGCGGTGTTTCCGCCAATGTCAAAAAGCTTTTTCGGCTTATTTTTGTAGACGATTGGAAGAGCCTCCGGGAAAGCGACATCTGAATAAAAATGGTCGAATTCAAACCAGGATTTTTTTTCACGCTCAGGAAGAGTTGAAAGAGCCTCGTAAACCGTCGTCCATTTTTCGCCGAAAACCTTTAAACCTTCTGGCTTTCCGTTTTTTATTGAGTCGATAAGATTAAAAGCGCCCTTGTAGCAGATGTCGTTGGTAAAGTTAAAATTAACGCGCGTGCAGTCGTCTTCAAGCAAGAACCAACCGATTTTGCCAAGAACAAGCTTGCCCAAGCCAGACTTGCTTTCATCGTCGCAATTTTCAGACTTGATTTTAAGCACACCCATGCCCAGCGCCATTTCTGCAAGAACACCAACACCATATTCAGAAACACCAGATTTTTCAGAAAGCTCCTTGATTGAAATTCCCTCGTCTCCGCTGTCTGAAACCATCTGCAAAAGACCAAGCTCGATTAACGCACGGATTGCCTGAAAGGTCATCGGAGAAAAAGCTATTTTGATTGCCTCGATTTTCGCGTCGATAGCACGAATCTTATCTGAATAATATGATTTATTTTCCATCATTTTGTTTTTTTACTCCGGCAACCTGAAGATTTTGCAGCTGTTCGTCCACAAAATCTTGCTGAGCTCTTCCAAGTCCATCTCAAGCATTTCTGACAAAAATCTTGCTGTTGACGGCAAATATTCTGGCATTGCTCTTTTTCGTTCCCTGTATTCCGCCGGAACCATAAACGGACTTTCTGTTTCGATTAACATTCGCTCGACAGGAATATTCAGAACCGTCTCGTGCAAATTCCGCGCGTTTCGGTAAGTCAAATTTCCTGCGAAAGAAAAATAAACATCGAGTCCAGCCTCAAGACATTTTTTTGCATAAGCGGCATCCTCTCCGTAACAATGCAAAATTGCTCCGGCTGGTGGAATTCGCTCTTTGAGAATGTCAAAAACATCTTTTCCGGCTTCACGGCTATGAATGATTACAGGCTTGTCGTATTTTTTTGCTATTTCGAGTTGAGTAATAAAAAGCTCCGTCTGCCTTCGTTTGTCACCAAACTGCTTGTAGTAATCGAGGCCACATTCACCTACTGCTACAACATTCGGCAATTTAAGACCTTCTTCGATAGTCTGAACCCAGTCTTTACCAGGATTCATAACTTCGACAGGAGCAACACCGACGGCATGGTAAACACCGGGAATTGCCTTGATGTTCGGATAGACTTTTTTAAAGTCGTGGAGACTGTTGTTAATGCTTACGATTCGCGTTACTCCGGCAAGTTTTGCCTTTTGAATAACGCGCAACTGTTCGATTGGGTCCTCATAAATGAGCCCAATGTGGGCGTGAGTATCAAAAAATTGCATGGCTTTCTTCCAAATAGATAGATACGATAAAAAATCCCCACCAAAAGCGGAGATTCACGATGAGATTTGAGCTTTTATGCTCTTTTCTTTATTACATAATTTTAGCAGAGAAATTCTGAGTTGTCAAATTGAAAATTTAAATTTGCGAAATATAATTTTTCACTGTAAAATGGATTATCAATAAATTATGACTACACGAAGCTTTATTTTCTATGGATATGCAAAAGAATCGTACTTTGAGTGCGCGGATTTAATCCGCCAGACAAACCGAAAGCATATCGCAATTCTAAATACCTGGTTTTTTCTTATTAACTTACTTTATCTTGTTTTTTCGTATTTAAATCTTTTCGGAGTAAACGAGGAGCGAATCCCCCTTTATGCGACTTATTTTTTCGCCAGCATCGCTTTTGAAATCTGGATTTTATTTTTTCCAAAACATATAGAAAAGCACAATCATCTGGCAGTTTTTGCAAGCATCTTTATGCTGTTGTCTTATGGCATTATTTGTTCTGTAGCAGAACCTTATATGCCGGCGACGATGTTCCTTATCTTGCTTGCTTTGACGGCTCTTTCTTACATCGGAAATATGATTTTTTTGCTTGGGCTTTCACTTCTCAGCGTTACGATTTTCCTTTTGACCTCTTACAACTTTAAAACTTTTTCCATCGCCTATCATGATACCTACAATGCGGTAATAGTTATCACTCTTGCAATTGGACTTCACTACACATTCCAAAGAACAAGGCTTTCTCAGTTCATTCTCTATCAGCGGGATTTGAAAATTCAGCGGGAACTCGAAATAAAATCTAGCTTTGACGCTCTCACAGGTCTTTTGAACCGCGGAAGATTTTTTTCAACCACAGAAGAAATATTAAAGCACGGAAAATCAGAATATAGAGTTCTCGTGCTTATCGATTTGGATGAATTCAAGCAGATAAACGACAACTTAGGTCATCAGATGGGTGATAAGGTAATTCAGACTGTCGGAACAACTCTTCTAAATCATCTGGGCCTGGATCCTGAAGACAAAGAAAAAATTGGAAAATGGAATTTGAATACTCCCCATAGTTATGCTGGACGACTTGGTGGCGATGAATTCATCGTTCTTTTGCAAGGAAAGAATTCCATAACAGAAGTAACATCATTCCTAAAAAAACTGCTTGAATCTCTGAATTCTGTAAAATTTGACGGACTGAACGGAATCCACGCATCTATCGGCGTAACAGAACTAACTTTGTCTGACCGTGATATTGACAATGCCTACAAACGGGCTGACGAAGCTCTTTACGAGTCAAAACGAGCTGGAAAAAATCAGATAACCTTTACATCAGAAACACTTCCCGGGGATGCGTAAGAGGGGGCTAATATGAACACTTATAATCAATTTGAACAGATAAATCCGAGTCTCTTATCACAATATTTTATTCTCTCAGGGCTAATAATTCTTGCTTGTGCGATTATTGCCTCAATACGCCGGCTTTTCCTGCGTCCGGATGCAATCTATAAAAACGAAAAATCTAAATTATTAATGACAATTTTAGTCGTTTTTATAGCGTTAGTTCTCGTAGTTCTTGGAGTTTTTATTTATCGAGATGAAGTTCTTCGCATTTTATTCGGAAGCTTGTATTTCGCTGCTTCCGTAGTTTTTGTTTTTGTGCTCCTTTGGGGATTTTTTCAGATGCGGGGCGCCAGCGAAAATGCCCTTCAAATTATCGAAAACCTTGTCTGCGTAATCGAAGCCGAAGACGAAAACCTTGACGGTCACTCTCTTCTCGTACAGAACCTCACGATGCTGATGTACGATTACCTGCCACTTTTGGATAGAATTTCAATTAATCCGAACAACCTTCAATATGCCTCTCTTTTAATTGACATCGGAAAGCTAGGAATTTCCCACAAGCTAATTTCCAAAAAAGGTAAGCTTTCTCCAGAAGAATTAGAGATGATTCATAAATACCCTGAGCTTTGTGTCGAAATATTCGAAAAAATTTCTTCTCTCAAAACTGTTATGAAATGGGTCAAATATCATCATGAGAGGATTGACGGAGAAGGCTATTATCATCTCAAGGGAAAAGAAATTCCCCTTCCTGCCCGAATTTTGGCGCTGGCAGATACATATTCTGCAATCACAATGGCACGCTCTTACAGGGCGAGTCTTCCTTACGAAAATGCAATCGCCGAACTTCGACTTGTCGCCGGAACACAGTTAGACAAAGATTTGGTCGAAATTTTCTGCTCAATTCCCCGCGTGAAAGTCACCGCCTGCATGGAAGATGTAAAAGCCAAAATGAAACAATATTCTCTAGGAGAAAAAAAATGAAAAAAAACTTCTTCACAGCCTGCCTGATTCTTTTTTCCATAATTTTTGTTTCTTGTTTTGAGAAAAACGCGCAAAAGCATTACACCTCCGCTACCCCAAAGGCAACACTAAATCTGGCTCTTCGTTCTGGAATTTATTCTGAAGTCATAAAAAAATGTCTTAAGGATTTTGAAAAAACTTATGATATTTTCTGCAATGTTTACGAATTTTCAGAAGCTGAGCTTCATTCTTCGATTCTTGACGGAGCCTCTTATCCTGAAGGCCCTTACGATTTTTGTATGGTCGATGGCTCCTGGATGGCAGAATTTACATCAAAAAATATCCTCGCTAATCTTTCAGAACTCGGCTATTCCCTCGATGATGACATTATTCCCGCCACAAAAACGATTTGCTTTTATAACGATAATGTTTATCTCGCTCCTTATTACGGAAATGTTACAGTTCTTTTGTACAACCGTATTATGGTTCAGGAAGCCGGCTATAAACCAGAAGAAATCAATTCTCTCGAAGATATTTTTAAAATCTGTGAATTCCAAAAAAATCGCCATAACCTTGGTTTTGTTTTCCGAGGCGACACGATGAACAACATTGTTGTAGATTTTTTGCCAATTTTACGCTCGCGGGGAGCTTGGGTCGTTGACGAAAACAACAGGCCGACAGTAAATACAAGCGAATTCTCAGAGGCGCTATATTTTTATCTTGATTTAATAGAAACTGGCCGCGCTGCCAGCAAAAATGATTTAATTGCCGCAATAGCCAATAAATCTGCCGCAATGGGAATCGGCTGGCCGGGTTGGTACACTCCTACAAAAAATTCTTCGATGGATTACATCGCCCTGTCCGGAAAATTCAGAAATGACAGACCTTCATACAATTCAAATATTTACGGAATTTGGGCAGTCGGAATTCCAGAAAACAGCATAAACAAAAAATATGCCGAAAAACTGCTCGAATATTTAATGGATAAAGAAGTTCAAAAAACTACCGTTAGTTTTGGTGGAGTTCCTTGCCGATATTCAAGCCTAAATGACACTGAAATACTGCAAAAATTCCCGCAGTACAACGCCGTGCGAGACGCTCTCGAAGGCGGAATTTACCGCCCTGTAATCGAAAATTGGACAGAATTCTACACGATTCTAGGTCAGGAAATGAAAGCTATTATAGACGGTAAAAAAGAAGTTTTTGAGGGACTTTACGATGCCCAACTGGAGCTTGAAAAAATCTGCAATTAAAACTGACTATTCAAAGCTTGCCATAATTCCGTCAAAATATTTTTTGTTGTCAAGATATGCTCCTGCAAACGCAGTGAGCGTATACAAGGCAACAGTTTTTGAATCAATTTCCCGAAGCAATTTAAAATCATAAGTGAAATTTTCTGTCTCCGGATGATAAGAAATCAAAGTAAAAAGCGTGCCGTTCTTTTTTGTCTCAATTTTTTTTATCTGAAAATTCGGATAAACCATATCACTTCCGAGAAGAAGCCTGCGTTTTAAAACCTCGATTTGCCCTTCTTTTGGCGAAGTAACTTCGTTCACCGTAAATGCCGCTATATTTTCAAGAGTGTAAAAATTTTCTGCCGCTGCATTCCAGGAAGTATCGAGCCTTGCATTTAATTCTTTAGAATTTTCCGTCGCTTTATAATTTACTTTTACAGCCTTTGCTTTTTTATTTCTTTTAAAATCCTTTGTCGAATCTTTGAAAATTTCTGGAATTCCAGTAAATTTTGAAAAGCTTTCATCTTCAGCAGAAACAAGCTGCCCTGCCGTAACAATCTGAAGAAGAGTTTTTTTGTCAACCGAAACTATTTTTTCAAGACTAAAGATTGGAATCAGCGGGTCAAAATAAAGGGTGACTTTTCCACCAAACTGCTCGTAATTCTGATATTCTTGACTAACTACCGTAAGTTCACCTATATTTTGGCGCCGTTTCGTCATCTCATAAAAAAAATCGTGAATATAATTTACTAAATCTGTATCTTCCGGAGTAATAGTGCTTAAAATTCTCTCGCCCGTAAGCTCAAGCATTTGTTTTTCAGGGTCAATTGTAAAAAGAATATGGATATTTTTTTCTGGCTTAAAATCAGAATCTTTTCCAAAAGCCGGGGCATAATATCTTAAAGCATAAGTAGATTCATCATAAAAGAGAATTCCTATATATGAGTCGCGCTCAAAGCTTGAATCCTTGTAATAAACATACTGACCTGAAAAATCTGGAACAGAAGGAACGACATTAGGAAGAGCAAAAACTGATAGTGAAGATAAAAAAGCAATTAAAAACAACGAAATTTTTTTCATACGAGAAATATACAATTTTTAAATAGAAAATTCCACATTGAAGACGAGTCTTTCCAAAAATTGTCTTTTCAACTGGAGCGGTAGCGGAATGGAGAAATCTATTTTAAAATTCCCTTTTGCTGTGCTAAAATATCTTTATGAGAAAATTTTTATTTTTACTGATTCTGATTTCACTGGCGCTTCCGAGCTTCGCAAATCCGACTCAAAAAGACTATGATTTAATTCTTACCAGCGAAGATATTGTAGTCCTGCCAGAGGACAAAAATCATTTTGTAATGGACGGAAATGGTGTTCATCTCTTCGTAAAAAAAAGAGGCAATATTCAGAGCGTATCGCTCCTCGTAAAAAGCTACAACTACAATGACCCCGACCTTTCGTTAATGCGTGCAAAAGAAAAAAACTCTGTGAACGGAAACGAGCTACGCTATTCGGCTGGAACAAAATCCACATTCAGAATGGAAAGAACTCCGAACGCATTGATTTCATCGACCACCGAAAATAATTTCTTTGGAGAGTGTTTTCATATTTATATTCCCAAAAAAATGTATTATGGATATGTAATTCAGACCCAAAACGAATGTGAATTTGAAGATGAAATGGTGGTCTCAGTTCGAGCGTATTCTGAAAAATATTGTGATTTGTCTTCAAAATTTAATGATAATTTTCTTCTGCTTAAGGTTTCAGACTGGGCACTTGAAGAGTCATTCGCACAAATTGCCCAAAATTCTGATGGAAAAGTTCTTCATATAATTACGCTTCCAGAGCTTACTCAAAAGCTTTTTGATGAAATTGAAAATTTTTCTGAAGAAGATGATACCGACTTAGTTTTCGCAATTGACGCGACAGAAAGTATGAAAGATGAATTTGAAGAGCTAAAGAAAAACTGGCTTTCAAAATTCGAAAAACAAATGAAAAAATTACCGAACATCCGAATAGGTCTGCTACTTTATAAAGATTATGGTGATGAATATGATTTTGACGGATTTCCTGTCAAGAATTTTGGATTCTTAAAAAACGCAAAGGCTTTCTCAAAAAATCTAAAATCCGTAAAAGTAAAAGGCGGCGGAGATAAGGAAGAGGCCGTTTTTGAAGCCCTTTACGCCTGCGCAACAAATTTTGAATGGAGAAGCGATGTAAAAAGAAAAATCGTTCTGATTGGAGATGCCCCGCCACATCAGGAAAAAGATGCAGAATACACATCTGATGATGTCCTTCCAATTATTTTGCAAAAAGAAATTTCTGTTGATTGCTTTTTGGTTGCTGCATCAAACGAGTCTTCTTCAAAATAAAAAATTCTTTCAAATTTTAATCAAATTCAGTTGACACGATTTCGGGATTTCTATAAAATGCTATTCATCAGTTGGGGGCGTAGCGAAGCTGGTTATCGCGCTGGCCTGTCACGCCGGAGATCGAGGGTTCGAGCCCCTTCGCTCCCGTCTGAGCCCGTTTACGGAATGTAAGCGGGCTTTTTTATTATTATCACGGGTAGTAGCGCAGCTGGTAGCGCACAACGTTCGGGACGTTGGGGTCGCTGGTTCGAATCCAGTCTACCCGATTTTTTTGCACCGCTGTTTCAGCGGTGTTTTTTTTTGCTAAAATACAATCACAAAAGGAGTTAAAAAATGGATTTAGTGATGATTGCAAAAATTGCGGCATTCGTGATTTATCTCGGTTTTATGATTTTTATCGGGTTAAATTCTGCTTACAAAAACAATACCGCCTCTGACTTTTTCTTGGGCGGTCGAAAGGTTGGTCCCTGGGTCACTGCCCTTTCTGCGGAGGCTTCAGATTCTTCCGCATGGCTTTTGATGGGTCTTCCAGGTCTTTGCTATCTCGGTGGCGTTCGTGAGACATTTTGGACGGCTCTTGGTCTTATCGTTGGAACTTACTTAAACTGGCTTTTCGTCGCAAAGCCTCTCCGAAAATGTTCAATTTCTTTTGGTGATTCAATCACAATTCCAGAATTTTTCTCAAACCGCTTCAACGACAAATCTCATATTTTGTCGGTAATTTCTGTCGGATTGATTGTCTTCTTCTTCACAATTTATACGGCTTCAGGTTTTGTCGCCTGTGCAAAGCTTTTCAATTCAGTTTTCGGTCTTCCCTATCATGCAGGCTTGGCAATTGGTCTTGTCGTAATTTTATGCTACACAATCACGGGCGGATACACAGCAGTTTGTACGACGGACTTTGTACAGGGAACTTTGATTTTTGTGGCTTTCATCATTTCTGCAACAATCGCTGTTTTCGCACTTGGTGGTCCTGGCGAAGCAATTGCTCAGGTTCAGAATTTTGATGGGCGAGCTCTCGCAAATGACTTTGGAGAAAATATCAGAAAGGCTTTTGAAGCAAACGCTTCTTATAAAGGTCTTTCGATTATTTCTGCTCTTGCATGGGGCTTAGGATACTTTGGAATGCCACACATCATCGTTCGTTTTATGGGAATCCGCTCAAACGAAGAAATCACAAAAGCCCGGCGAATCGGCACAATCTGGATGATAATCTCTTACATCGGAACTTTCTTAATCGGAACGCTCGGAACAGCTTACCTTTTGAATCACGGGGTTCTCCTTGGAACTGGAGCTGAGGAAGTTGCTGTAGAAGGCGTTACCCAGTTCGGAGATGCAGAAACAGTATTTAGCGTAACAATGCTCAAAATGTACCCCGCTTTTATCGGCGGACTTTTCTTGTGCGCAATTCTAGCAGCTTCAATGTCTACCGCAGACAGTCAGCTTTTGGCCGCTTCAAGTGCAGTCGCTCAAGACATTTACAAAGGTCTTATCAAAAAAGACGCTGATGAAAAAAATGTCTTAAATGTAAGCCGATTTATGGTTTTCTTTATCGCCCTTGTGGGTCTTTTGCTTTCTTTAAATCCAAATTCTTCGATTTTCGGTCTCGTTTCTTACGCTTGGGCAGGATTTGGCGCAACCTTTGGGCCACTGGTTCTTCTCGCTTTATATTGGAAGGGAATGACGGCAAAAGGAGCGATTGCAGGTCTTTTAACAGGCTTTATTTCTGTAGTCCTCTGGCACAATATGCCTTCAACCGTTCACCCGATTTTCGGGCTTTACGAGATTTTACCAGGCTTTGTAATCTGTCTTTTGTTCAGCGTTATCGTTTCATTGCTTGATAAAAAGGATGAAAAGGTTCTCGCTCAATTTACAGAATACAAGCGAAGCTAAATCTTAAATAATCCCTCCATTAACGCCTATTACTTGCCTTGTTATGTAGCTTGCATTATCGCTAAGCAAGAACACGGCAAGAGAGGCGACTTCTTCGGCTTTTCCAGCCCTTCCCATTGGAATCGACGACATAATCTGTTCTACGGGAGCATCTTTAATCATATCAGTTTCTATAAAACCTGGGGCAATACAATTCACAGTAATTTTTCGACTTGCAAGTTCCAATGCAAGTGCTTTTGTTGCCCCTATAATGCCCGCTTTGCTCGCAGAATAATTAACTTGTCCTCGGTTTCCCATAACGCCAGAAACGCTAGAAATAGTAATGATTCTTCCTTTCTTTTTTCGGCACAAAGGCATTACAAGTGGCTTTAAGACATTGTAAAATCCATCTAGATTCGTGTGGATTACATAATCCCATTTTTCATCAGTAAGGGCAGGAAAAACATCATCGCGGGCAATCCCCGCATTCAAAACGATTCCCCAGAACGCACCGTTTTCTTCGCTCCATTTTTCAAGCTTAGAAAGGCAATCTTCCCTGTCAGCAATATTAAACTGCAACAGTGAGCATTTTCCCCCCATTTCTTCAATTTCAGATTTTAAGTTTTCTGCCTTTTCTTTGCCTTTATTGTAATGAGCGACAATTTCGTATCCTTCACGGCTGCAAGCTAAAGCAATGGCCCGCCCTATTCCGCCAGAAGCTCCCGTTATTAAAACTTTTTTTCCGTTATTTTCTACATTCATAAAAATTCTCCTAATATCCTATTTCTGATTTTCTACTTCCATTACCGTCAGTTTTCCTTTTCCGCCAAATTTTCCATCAACAAAAATCTCAGCGCTAAACGAAAAAATGTTATCATCAACATCCTCACGAGTTGATTTGACCCTGACACTTTCCCCGGACTTTATTATGTCAAAATCAAAATGAAGATTTGAAACACTCAAAATAAAACCCATTTTAGAAGAATTCGAAGCTTTTTGTGCATTCAAGCCAGTAAGAGCTGCGATTGTCTGTGCAATTAGCTCAAAGCAAACATAATTGGGGCATCCATCAATATTTTTTTCATAAAACATAAAATCTGGAGTAATTTCTGTTTCACTTTCGATAGTCCATTTTTCTGGCTGTACATCCGTAATTCTACCGAGGAGAAACATTTTTCCTTTTTGAGGGACTAGCTTTGAAAGCTCTTCATGCTCGATTGTCATTTTAACAGTATAGTAAAATATTTTATGAATCGCAAATATTTGCCGAAAATTTCTATATGCAGAATTCTCCGATTTTAGAAAAAGCCGAACGAATCCGCGATGTCATTCGCTATATAAAAAGATTTAAAAACGCAACAGTTGTAATTTATCTTGATGATGAGATTATAGATTCTCCGCTCTTTGTGAGCCATATTCGTGACATAGCACTCATTCATCAGGCAGGACTTCGTGTTATTATAGTTCCAGGCGCTAGAAAAAAAATTGACGACTATCTTTCTAAAAACGGAATTAAATGGACTTATGAAAAAGGAATCCGAATCACTCCGACAGAAGCGATGCCTCTTATAAAAAATGCCGCATTTGATGCCGCAAATGTCGTAATGACAAGTCTCGCTGGTGAAAACCTTACTGCTGTAATCGGAAACTGGGTTAGAGCAAGAGGAAAAGGAGTTCTTGGAGGAGTAGATTTTGCAACTGCCGGAGAAATCGACAAGCTTGACGATAATACTATCAAAACGATTTTGGACAGCGGATTTATCCCTATTTTTCCCTGCATTGGCTGGAGTTTGAACGGAAAGCCATATAATATCTCATCGGCAGAGCTTTCCGCACAAATTGCGACTCACTTAAAAGCCGACAAACTTTTTTTTCTTTTACCAGATGCAGAACTTTCTGCCAAAAATTTTAAAATTCCGAAAGATATCGGACTTTCACCAGAAGGCTGCATACCCGCAATGAACATAGAAGAACTGGATGAATTTTTAAAATTAAATGTTATTTCGACTGAACAAAGCGAATCGAAAAATCTAGCTTTAAATCTTTTCACCAAAATAATCTCTATGCTTCGCCTTGCAAAAAAAGCCGTAGAATCGGGAGTAACGCGCGTTCATATTCTTAATGGCGCTCTCGAAGGAACTTTGCCCTGTGAAATCTTTAGTGATCTTGGCTCCGGAACGATGATTTATAAATCAAACTACGGAAAATTCCGTGCAATGCGTCGTGAAGATATTTCTGCAGTTCTTTCTTTAATACGACCCTTTGTTAGTAAAGGGATTTTACTTCCCCGTACAGAACAACAAATGGAAAGTGAGTACAATGATTTTATTGTTTACGAACTTGACGGAGCAATTCGAGCTTGTGCAGCTCTTCACATTTATGACCGTTCACAAGCAGAAATTGCAGCCGTTGCCGTTGACGAAACCTGCGCCCACATCGGAATCGGCCCAAAGATGATAGAATATCTCGTAGAAAAAGCAAAAACAATCTCAATAGAAAGCGTTTTTATTCTGACTACGCAGACTGCAGATTGGTTTGAAAAGCAAGGCTTCGTTTCCGACAAAATAGAAACTCTCCCCGAAAAACGCCGTGAAATCTGGAATCCAAAACGCGGCTCTAAGTTGTTCAGATTAAAGCTAAACTAATTTGCGACCCATTCCTATATTGTAAAACAATTGCAAAAGCTCTCCAGAAAAAAGATTCATACTCTGATTCGCTCCAATCAACGACAGCGAAACAAATAAAAATATTTTGTGTCATTTACAGGCTGTTCTGATGACACAATTTCAATTATGAAATAAAAATCTTGAAGTCCCAAAAGATGCTTTAAAAATAATTTGAATTAATGGAAGAAGTTCCTCTACCGAAATCTTTTAATTGTCTAAAAACCCCAAATGTCGACTTTCGTCACTCACAAGAAAATTGTTTTTAAAATCGAAAAAGACACGTTCGCTTCACACGCGCAGCCTAAAGCATTTATTT
>CALGGS010000170.1 GCA_937915735.1 uncultured Treponema sp. | reverse complement strand
TGTGGCGGAAGTTCAGTCGGGTCTGGACAACTGGCTCCACAAAAATCCAAAGGCGGCAGAAAGGCTCAAGGCAAAAATTGAAGCAAACGAAAAACTCCGCACGGAACTTTCCAGCGTAAAAAAGCAGATGAAAGAAGCGGCCAAAAAGATGAGCATCCGCATTCCAAAGCTGGATGACTGCCGCTTCCACCTGAAAGACGGCTCAAAAGGCGAGAATTCCATGATTTTCATCACCGAGGGACAGTCTGCTTCGGGCGTTATGACCCACTCACGGAACGCTGACTATCAGGCGATTTTCTCCCTTCGCGGTAAGCCTGAGAACATGTACGGAAAGCGCCAGACCGACATTTACAAGAATGACGAGCTCCACCAGCTTATGATGGCCCTGGGAATCGAAAACAGCGTAGAAGACCTCAAATACTCAAAAATCGTCATCGCGACTGATGCCGATAACGACGGCTTCCATATCAGAAATCTGGTACTCACCTTCTTTTTGGGCTATTTTGAGGAGCTTGTCACCAGCGGCAGGGTCTATATCCTTGAAACGCCCCTTTTCCGCGTGCGAAACAAAAAAGAAAACATCTACTGCTACTCTGAGGACGAGCGGGACAAGGCTCAGGCAAAACTGGGAAAATCATGCGAAACCAGCCGATTCAAAGGACTGGGTGAAATCAACCCCAGCGAGTTCAAGCAGTTCATAGCTCCGGACACAATCCGCCTCACCCCGGTTGAAATCAGCCAGCTTAAAATCATTCCCCAGCTCCTGTCATTCTACATGGGCAAAAACACCCCGGAACGAAGGAAATTCATTGAGAATAATTTGCTGAGTAATGCTGAGATTGATGCTTAAATTTTTTCACAGTGTCATTATTTGACACTTGTAATGTGGTATAATGGGAAAATAGAATTTTTCTATATCCTGTTATAAAATAGGTTTTAGGAAGTGAGGATAAAATGGCTAACAAAAACACAAATCTTCATAGGGCAAAAAAAGAGCGTGATGATGAATTTTATACGACCTATGAAACTGTGGAAACTGAACTTTCTCATTATATGCCACAGTTTGAAGGCAAAGTTGTCCTCTGCAATTGTGACAACCCCTTAAAATCTAATTTTTGTAAATATTTTCTGAAAAATTTTAATTCATTAAAATTAAAACGCTTTATTTGTACTTCTTATAATTCTGCCGATTCTGATAATCTGGATTTATTTTCAGATTTTAATACAATTTCAAAAAAAGGCCTTCTTCTTGATGTAACTAGCATTGACGAAGATTTTTCATCTGAAACTTCACTTTCATATTTTTTAAATTCTAATACTAAAAATTTAACTGGAAGCGGTGATTTTAGAAGCATTGAATGCATTGAGTACCTTAAGCAATGTGATATTGTCGTTACAAATCCCCCATTTTCGCTTTTTAAAGAAATTGTTTCTACTATTTTAAAATACAAAAAAAAGTTTTTGTTGATTGGAAATCAAAATGCGCTTACTTACAAAGAAATTTTCCCTCTCATTCAGAAGAATATTGTTTGGACAGGTTATCAATTCGGCGAAATGAAATTTCGAGTTCCTGCTGATTCAGAGCCTCGTGCAACTAGATTTTGGATTGATGAGGCAGGGCAAAAATGGCGAAGTCTTGGAAACGCAATGTGGCTTACAAATTTAGACAACGAACGACGGCATAAGAATTTAAATCTAACTCAGAAATTCAATCCGCAGATTCATCAGAAGTACGACAATTACAATGCGATTCATATTCGGAATATAACGGAAATTCCATTTGATTATGCAGGAATAATGGCAGTTCCTATAACGATTATAAACCGCTATAACAGCGAACAGTTTGAGATTATTGGAGAAGCAAACCACGGTTCGGACAGCAAATACGACATTTTCAAGCCGATTTTAAACGGCCGGGAAGTTTTCAAAAGAATTCTAATTCGGAATAAGGCTGTGTAATGGTGAATATTACTGAATTTAGAATTTTAGATTTATTCAGCGGAGCTGGTGGTTTCTCTTACGGAATAGAAAAAAATCCGCATTTTAAAACTTTGCTTGCTTTAGATTTTAATGCAAATGCGCTTTCAACATTCAAGCACAATATGCCAGAAACAGAAATCGTTCTTGGTGATATTACAGACTCTAAAATAAAAAATGTAATTATCTCAAAAAGCAAGAATTGCAATATCAATATGATTATTGGAGGACCACCATGCCAAGGTTTTTCTCTGAAAGGCAAAAAACTTGGTTTAGATGACCCTCGCAATTATTTGTTTCGAGAATATCTGAGCATTGTCGAAAAGTTAAATCCAGAAGTTTTTATTATTGAAAATGTAAAGGCTCTTCTTTCAACTTCTGCAGGTTGGTTCAAGAATCAAATTTTAGAAAAAATAAATCAACTTGGATATTTTGTTGATTACGGAGTTCTTACAGCTTCTGATTTTGGTGTTCCTCAATTAAGACAAAGAGCGGTTTTTATCTGCTCAAAGTCACAAAAAATCTCCTTGCCTAAACCGACTGTTTCCGAACTTGTTACTGTAAGAAATGCAATTTCTGATCTGGCTTATTTAAATTCTGGGGAAGGCTCTATAGAGCAATCTTATACAACAGAAGCAAATTCTGAGTACCAAAAAAAAATGAGAATAGGCTCTGAAAAACTTTATAATCATAAAGCCTCTCGTCATGCACAGATTGCAATCAAAAAATTGGAGATGATTCCTCCAGAATGTGGAAAAGAACATCTGCCAAAAGAACTTTTAGGAAATCAGAAATTTTCTGGAACTTGGGGACGCTTAAAATGGGATTTGCCGTCACCAACGATAGACACTCGTTTTGATGCTTGTTCAAACGGTACTAATAATCATCCTTTTTTGAACCGTGCTATAACTCCAAGGGAAGCTGCCCGCTTGCAGTCTTTTGATGATAAATTTGTATTTTTAGGCTCGAAAGTTGCAATCCGTCAGCAAATCGGAAATGCGGTTCCACCCCTTATGGCTAAAGCTATCGCTGATAAAATATACGCAGAATTAGGGAATAAAAATATATGAATACAGAAATGGCTTATTTACTCGGAATGATTCTCGGAAACGGCGAAATTCAACAGGATCGTTCCGAAACAAAAATTACAATTGATATACCTCATAAAAACTTGTACACGGATGATATGAAAGAAGCAGCTGTTTATGTTAAAGCAAGTCTTATTGATATTCAGTCACTTCTTGAGCCATTACTAGCTCAACATTTAACAACAACACAGACGAAACGCTCTACACAAATCACTTTTACAAAAAAGAATGAAGAATATGTCATGCGTGAAATTTTAAGGTTTATTGGAGCTGGGAAACATCATTCTACGATGAAAATGAATGATGATCTTTTTTCAATAACTAGCGATGAAAAGAAAGCCCTGTTGCGTGGAATTGCAGATGTAACAGCTTACATCAGAGAAAGTAATATTGCATTTAACAAAAAATCAAAACAACATCGAGTTTATATTGAAATTCCTGGAAATTGGTACATGGTGATTGATATTGCAAATATGTTAAAATCTCTTGATATTCCGATTCAAACTATCGATTTTGGTCATCCAAATTGCAGGGACACAAATCTTAAGTTTTACAATCTTGGAAAACAATATTATTGGAAAAAGGAACATCAAATTAAAATTTTTGCCAATGAATTCCTTCCCATAGGTTTTAATATTCAACATAAACAGGATGCTTTGGAAAAATATGCAAAAGAACTGTTAAAAAACAATCCAAAATTACAAACTCATAAGTTTTATTGGGAAAAGCGAATAAAAACAAAAAAAATAAAAGCAGCTCATCCTTGTGAAAATGATAATTCTTTACCAATAGAAATTCGTGGTAAACATTTTAATTCATGGCAAGAACTTGCAAGGATTTTAGGTTATGGCGAATAATGTAAAAAAAGAATTTGAACTTTATGAGCCTATGCGACTTTGGCTTCAAAAATATCTTGAAGAAAAATATAAAGGTTGGAAAATCCAAACGATAGATTCTCATGCAAGAACGCTTGATTCATTTCTTGAAGACAACGGTATAATTTCTGATTATCCCCAGATTGTTGGTTTGGATATTCAAATTGATGTATTTGGAATCTTAGAAAAAGGTTCGAAAACAAGCATTGTCTTTATTGAAGCAAAGAAAACAGCCTTAAATCTTCATGATTTGGGACAGTTATGGGCATATTGCAAACTTTGCGACCCTCTTGAAGCATTTTTATTATCATCAAAAGATTTAGGAAGTTTGAATAAGATTTTAAACAATCTGAATCGTACGGACTTACTTGAATTTGGAGATGGAAAAACAATAAAGAAAATGAAAGTTGGAAAATGGGATATCACAAAAAATTCCATTGATTTTAAAACTTTAATTCCAAAAATGTAAGAATATTTTTGGGGTGTTGCGGGCACTCCCGCAGAGAGGGTAGCCGATTCTTTAGATGAGGCGTAGGGGGAGACTTTCCCCTTCTAATTAAAAGAGGGAAAAAAAATGGCATTTGTAAAAAACTTATTTGACAAAAACTTTATTGAATACGCTTCTTATGTTATCCGTGACAGGGCGATTCCTGATTTGGAGGACGGATTAAAGCCTGTTCAGCGGCGAATCATGCACACGCTTTTTGAGGTGAATGACGGGCTTTTCCAGAAAGTTCAGTTTGTCGTCGGCCGGACGATGAAATATCATCCCCACGGAGACGCTTCAATCTATGGGGCTTTGGTAAATCTTGCAAACAAAGAAATTTTCATCGAAAAACAGGGAAACTTCGGTAACAAATATACCGGTGACGGTGCTTCTGCAGGCCGTTACATTGAGTGTCGCGTTCACCCGCTGGCCAAGGAATTTTTGGTCACGAATAAAGAAATCACTCACTATGTCCCCAATTACGATGGCAGGGATTTGGAGCCTGAAGTCTACCGCTCAAAACTGCCTGTCACGCTTTTAATCGGGGCGGAAGGCATCGCTGTCGGCATGAGTACCAAGATTCTTCCCTACAATTTAAAAGAAGTTCTTGAAGCCGAGATAAAATGCTTAAAGGGCGAGAAATTCTCGATTCTCCCTGATGTCTCGACCGGCGGCCTGATTGATGTCTCAAATTACAAGGACGGAAACGGAAAAATCATCACCCGCGCAAAATTCGACACCAGCGACGAAAAGAAAATCATCATCACGGAGCTGCCTCTCGACACAAACGCCAAAGGTCTTTTGGAATCAATCGATTCGGCTTACAAGGCGGGAAAAATCAAAATCAGCTCGGTTGACAACTTCACCACCGACCACTGTAACATCGAAATCAAGCTGCCGAGAGGCGTTTACTCAAAAGATGTAATCGATGCCCTCTACGCCTACACTGACTGCGAGAAAACGATTGCCTGCTCAATGCTGGTCATCAAGGACAATATGCCTGTAGTGATGACGGCGACCGAAATCATCAAATACTACGCGGCCAAGCTCACCGCAATCATCAAGGACGAGCTGGAATTTGAAAAACGAAAGCTCACCGACGAGCTGCACCTGCGCACTTTGGAGCGAATCTTCGTTGAGGAGAGGATTTACAAGGAAATCGAAAACAAACGCACAGCCGAGACCGTGGCAAAGGCCGTAAAAGACGGATTCAAGCCCTTTAAGGCCGAGCTTGTTCGGGAAGTGAGCGATGAGGATGTGGAGCACTTGCTTCAGATTCCAATCCGCCGAATCTCCCTTTTCGACATTCAGAAAAACCGCGATCAGGTTAAGGCAATCAAAGACCGGCTCAAGGAAATCAACCGCCGCTTAAAGGATTTGACTGGCTGTGCTTTTGAATATCTGGACGGAATGCTGGATAAATTCAAGAAAATCGCTCCGGAACTTTTAAAGCGGAACACAACTGTGGCAAAATTCAGCGCGACGGATGTAAAAGAAGTTGCCCGTCAGGACCTTTCGCTGCGCTACGACGAAAAGGGCTATCTTGGAATCAATGTCTCAGGCGGAAGCGAGCTGATGAAGGTCTCGCCCTACGACCGAATCATTTATGTGCGAAAAAACGGCATGTACACAATCACCGATGTTCCCGACAAGCTCTTCATCGACAAAGGAATGTGGTTTTGTGCTCTGGCCGACAAGGAAAAACTTCCAAAGCAGCTTTTCACGGTGATTTTTAAGGACCCGGAGACTGGCTATGCCTCAATCAAACGCTGCCGAATTCCAAGCTGGATTATGAACCGCGATTACTTTCTTGCCCCCGACGGAATGGAAGTCCTTCACATCGACACGCGGGAAAAATTCACTTTCACCCTGAATTATGTCAAAAAACCACGGGTTAAGATTACCGAAGAGAAGTTCAAGGCACAGGATTTTGAGGAAAAGGGGCTGAAGACCCTTGGCGTGCGGCTTTCCACCCACGAGGTTGAGAGCATCAAGGTTGACGGCGTGCAGCTGGAACTGGGCTTGTAACGACTTTCGACACATTGAAGAAAAGGCTCCAATTCAATATAATGTTCGCATTATTTTTTTAGAGGTCACAAGCAATGCACGCTATTGAATTGGAAAAAGCTTACAATCCTAAAGATTTTGAGGACAGAATTTACTCACAATGGAGCGAAAAGGGCTACTTTAAGCCATTTTCAGATGAATCGTCTCCTGTTCACGACAAGCGAAAAACTTCAAACATCAAATATACTGTCGTAATTCCGCCTCCAAATGTCACGGGCGTTCTTCACATGGGACACGGACTCAACAACACCCTGCAGGACATCGTTGTCCGCTATCACAGAATGAAAGGCGATGACACTCTCTGGATTCCAGGCACTGACCATGCAGGCATTGCGACTCAGAATGTCGTTGAACGCGCACTCAAAAAAGAAGGAAAAAGCCGAAACGACTTGGGCCGTGAAAAGTTCATCGAGCGAACTTGGGAAGTAACTCACGCCCATCACGACATTATCGTAAAACAGCAGAAAAAACTCGGAAATAGCGTTGACTGGAGCCGCGAACGATTCACTTACGACGAAGGTCTTTCAAAAGCCGTTCGTGATGTTTTCGTAACTCTTTATGAGCGCGGTCTTATGTACAAGGGCCAGCGATTGGTAAACTGGTGCCCTCGCTGCGGTACGGCTCTTGCAGATGACGAAGTTGACCATGTTGACACACAGGGCGCAATGTACCACCTCTACTACGAATATGCTGACGGAAGCGGCAAAA
>CALGGS010000169.1 GCA_937915735.1 uncultured Treponema sp. | reverse complement strand
GCTCAGCAAGAAAGAACGCCAAATAGTTCTGACCCAATTGTTTCCGGACACCATTCTGGCCGACTATGAGCAATGGCACTTCCCCATTGCCCAAATGAAACGGCTGAAACGGCACCCGATGGCATACAAAATGGTCTGGTTCCTGGAAAGATGTCTGTTCAAACTGGAAAGGAAGAAATGACTTTATCCATTGTCGTTCCTGTCTATAATGTCGAGCCATACCTGACCAAATGCATCGACAGCCTCCTGCAGCAGGATATCCCCCCGACGGAATATGAAATCATTCTCGTTGATGACGGATCTACGGATGACAGCGGCGACCTTTGCGACGACTATGCTGTCAACGATGGTAATATCCGCGTAATCCATCAGCCGAACGGCGGCCTGAGCGCCGCCCGCAACGCCGGGGTAGCAGCCGCAGAAGGGAAATACATCCAGTTCGTTGATTCCGATGACTACCTGAATGCCAATATTTTAGCAGGGATTATCGGACAGATGGAACGACAGAGCCTGGATATTCTCCGGATTAATTACCAGAATGTGAATGAGAAAGGTCAGGTGTTTGAGCCGAATAAGTATTCCAAACCGTTTGTCGATTATTCGGAAGAGGTCTGTGATGGCCTGACCTTCCTGAATGAACGGCTGGGGTTTGCCTGCTATGCCATTCAGTTTGTCGTCAAAGCCAGCCTCCTCCATCAGGAAGGAAACGCATTCAAGGAAGGAATCTTTTATGAAGACATGGAATGGGCTCCTCGCATCCTCCTGCAAGCGAAACGGATTGCATCCTCTCCGACGATGGTTTACAACTACTTGTATCGCCAGAATTCAATCACCAGAAACATCAGTCTGGACAAAAAAAGAAAGTCTATTGAAGACAAAATTTATCTGATAGAGCATTTTGCCGCCTTACGACAAGAATTGTCAGACGACAGATGGTTCGATGGAATGATTTCCCAGACCGTTCTTTCGCTATTCAGTATAATCAGCCGCTATTTTTATTCTGAAAGAAAGTCCTATCTCCGCCGCTTGAGGGATTTGCACATCTACCCGTTATCCACCTATCATGCGACAAAATCAGCCAAAAGAAAAATACTTTTGGCCAATCTGTCTCCCTCCATTCTTTGCGCTATTCTTCATTTGCATTAAACGATGGTTCCGTTTTTCCCGAAACAAATATCGTATCGAGCGATTATAACCTATTTGTCTTCGCTTGTTGTCGTCAGTATTCTTTATAACAGATATCTCATGTTATGGGGATACATAGTTCTGGGTATCACCTGTGTTGCAGGTTTTTTCCTGTTGACAAACCAATGGACGCAACAATGGAAAATAAAGTCGGACAGGCAGTTTGTCAAAACCCTGTCGTGAAAAACTCCGTTGCCTCAATGTCGTCCTCAAAGACCTTTGACATAAAATCATCGTCAAAAAGCCTGAACTGTGCGATTTTTGAAAGGAGAAGTTGCTTTCGCTGTTCATTTTTATCTTCAATCATAGTTTTAATATATGCATTTTTTGAAAAATTTTTCATAACAATATTTTTCATAAAAAAGAGGTCGCAAGAAAAACTGCGACCTCTTAAGCAAACTTCCGAAATGTTGTTATGTGATTACTTTAGTCAATGTTGAACTCGTCTTTTTCATATCCACAGAGGGGACATTTCCAATCCTCAGGTAAATCTTCGAATGTGATATAATCATGTTCAGAAGGGGTATATACATACCCACAAACTGAACATAAATATTTTTTAAAATACTTGTTGCAGTTGCCCTTTGTATGGAAATCTTCTATTGAAATTTTCTTAATAATTTTTACAGTAGAACCATTTCTTATTATAACTTCTGGCACTCCTATAAGACTTTTTTTTGTCGTATCATCTTTTTTTGTATAACCTTCCTTTATTGTATCATTTATTTCTGCATAATCAAAAGTATAACCTAGCCTTGTGCAGCAATTTGTATTCGTATCCCAATAACGGAGTAGCCGTTTTAGCTCCGCATAATTAGATTTCGTTTGATATCCCCAAACATTTAATGGTTGTGTAATAAGAGAAGAATTTCTGTTTCCCAAAAGCTTTACGAATTCTACATTGATTCTCTTTCTAATGTCAGGCTCATAGGCTGGGCGGTATACATCAGACACATTTGCTAGCATTATATAGATTTCCAGCGGCTCAGAAAAATCTCGCTTAATGCCCAGTAATTCACAGAATCTCTCGTTTGGACTTTTATCTTCCGGTAAAGTGTCCTTTATTTCTACCCACCGATTGTGTGTCGGCTCAAGAACAAACGCAAAGAATAGTCCATCGTCTTTAACTTCAAAATTTTTTCCAACTTTCAAATCTTTGTTTCCAGGGATATGTCCCAGAAGAATTTTTTCATCACTTTTGCCAGTATAACACCACAATTTATCATCAGTTTTTAGCTTATTTTCTTCATGAAACAACCTGTCGTAAGTTTTTTCATTCTCTCCAACGATTTCAAGACTTTTTATGTTATTTTGAATACACTTGACGGCTTTTTCGTATTTGCTTTCTCCCCACGCAATAGTGCACAGAGAGAGTACAAGCACGAGTGTCGCTGTAATTCTCTTGAACATCTTCATAGATTATTACTCCTTTCTTAAAATATGTTTGTATTACTTCAGCACTGTTTCCGCCGAGCCGCACACAGCAGCCCGACAAAGCAAGACCTGAGAAGTTTTGCATAACACTCAAGTCTTGCTCATTGTCGAACAACATTTTCTTTAAGGCTGATATAGAGTTTTTATCAGCATTCGACTCCAATCAGCTTAATCAAGGTCTTGGTAGTTGAGATAAGCGCTGCATGCGTATGTAGCACCGTCAATAATGGCATCACCGGGTTTGAAATGCTTATTATCCGCCGTGTTAGCTATTAACGTTCCGCCACATTCCACTAAACCATTGTTCATATCATGACAAACCATCCCGCTACAAATCCCCGAAGTACCTATGCTCAAACAAGCAGGGGCGTTGCCGCTGTCAATAAACTGCTGCCAAGTTGTACCCGCAGCGATGGTATAACTTCCATCTGCATAACCAGAGCCTTCTTTTGCAACACGCTTTACGGTAAATGTGATTGGATTTGTTATATACCCATATACTTCAATCTTTGTTATACCTTTAGACGTATATGCCAAAATTGGCGTACCATTTACTTGTGGTGTCTTATCCGCTTCCGTAGTTTCCACTACAAATGGAGCTTCGCTGTCTGTAGCAGTACGATTGGCATCGTCATAGAATACGCATTTGGTGATAGTATATCCATCAGCAGGAGTAACAGTTGCTGTCCAACCATATCCCCACCATCCCCAGGCTGCAGCATAGCTTGAGGAACCGTTCGCTGTATAACTGAACGAAACAGACGCAACATTCTCTACGCTGTAGCTTGCCTGTTCTTGACCCGTTGCCGTGATGGTTGTAAGCAGTGTTTCAGACAATACCTTAACAGTATAACTTGCAGTCTTTGTGGCGTATGTGTAGGAGTCGGAATCTGTTACCGTAGCGGTGATTGTCGCCGTACCTGCACCAACAATGGTGACTTCACCCGTTGAAGCGTTTACAGTAGCTACGGTCTCATCGCTTGAAGTGTAGCTTACCGTGCCGTCGCCTGTCTTTGTAAGTTCATTTGTGAAATCCGAGTCATCGGTTGTCTTGCTTACGCTTGCGGTGGCATAGCTGATGCTGCCGGCCTGTATTACCGCTGTCTCCGTCCACTTCGCATACAGCGTGATGTCTTCCTTAATTGCCGTGTCAAAACTGAAAGAAGTCGTCAGGCCGCTGTCTGAATACCAGTCAGCGAAGGTGTATTTTGTAGTTGTCGTTGCCGTTTTTGTGGGGTCGGCAGGCTTGGTTGCGGTTGCTCCATAACGCAGGGACTGTGAGGAAACATCACTTCCGCCGTTCGAGTCGAA
>CALGGS010000168.1 GCA_937915735.1 uncultured Treponema sp. | reverse complement strand
ATGGATTTTTTCAATTACTAAGCGTCAGATTGGGCGGCTGGAAGGAATCGTCATGCTCTTCTGCTACGCTGCCTCAATGACTTTTGCAATTATCCGCTGATTATGCTTATGAGCGAAGGAAGCGGAAGAATAGAGTGCGGCGAACTACGAACGCTCAAAATCTACTCCGCATTTTTCATCTCGGCCAGAAGTTCACGCCAGAGGCTGGCTTTTTCCTTTTTGTAGACGGCGTAGAAAGTCACATTCACTTCTTGGTCGGAAAGGGGAATTGCCACCCGATTTTCCGGCAGGGTAAAGGCCGTGGTGCGGTCTGAAATGAAACTTGGCATGTCGCTGGCCTGAGTGATGGCGGTGATGGGATCGGAGTCCTCGTGATGAAGGAGTTTTACGAATTTTACGCCGGGGATTTTCTCACGCTTGACCTTCTCCCAAAAGCCCACTTCGCTGTAGACGGCAAAAGTTTCCCCGGCCAGCTCTTTTAGTGCCAGGGATTTTTTGCCGGCCAGGGGATGATTTTTTGGCAGCATGACCGAAAGCCGCTCGGAAAAATATTTTTGGCTTTCAAAAAGGCTGTCATCAAAAGGTTGGAGCAGAATTATCATCTGGTAAACATCATCGGTAAGGCTGCGTATAAGATGGGATTCATTGTCATTTATTTCGTAGCCGGCTTCGATTCCGCCGTAGATTTTTTTTGCCGATTCCACCGCGCTCACCGCAGGCTGAATGGCCACAGAGCCAACCGAAAACTTTTTCTGCAAGCCCGCTTTCTCCAGAGTTTTTGCAATCATCTCATCCTGCAAGGCCATGATGCGCTTGGCATATTCGGCGGCAAAAAGACCGTTTTCGTTCAGGGTGATCCGGTTTTTCGTGCGGTCAAAAAGAGTGACCTCCAGCTCCGCTTCCAGTTTTTGCATGGCTCGGCTGATTGTTGGCTGAGTGATTCCCAGTTCTTCGCCCACACGGGTCAGAGTTCCGTATTCCGCAAAGGCCGCAAGCTGGCGGATGATGTAAGTTTCGATGAACATGGGGACAGTATAGCATGGAAAGGAATTTTCTACCATGCAGAGCATTTACCCTGCTCATTTCCGGTGCTGGGCTTAGGCCCCCGCATTTTTAATAGGCATATACCAGACCGTATTTTTCATGCAGGGAACGCAGTGTGCCGTCTTCTTTCATCCTGCGGATAATGCTGTTCACCTGGGCTAGCAGATCATCTTGCCCGCGCCTCATCAAAATACCGATTTCTCCATGTGTAAAGGGGGCTGAAATCAGAGGAGCCGAAAGTCGGGCGTCATTCTGCACATACCAGGGAGCCTCTGTTATTTCGGTAATCATGATGTCCGCCTTGCCCTCTGCCACCATAGCGGGAATTTCTTCATTGCGGTTATAAATGGTAATCTGTGCATTTTTCAGGTTTTCATGGGCAAATTTTTCGTTCAGTCCGCCGGGATTTACCATGACCCGCACATTGGCTTTGTCTACATCAGAAAGGGAGCTGAATTTCTGTGCGTCTTCTTTCCGGCAGAGAATCGTCTTGCCGTTCTTAAGGTATCCTTCGCTCATGTCCATTGTCTCAAGCCGCTTCTCGGTGATGGTAATGCCTCCTATGGCAAAATCGAAAAGCTGAGCTTCTGCGAGCACATCAGCAGAAAGGCTTGGCCATGAAGTCGGAATGAATTCCACTTCCAGGTCAAGTTCTTCTGCAATGCGTTCCGCGACTTCAATTCCGAACCCCCAGTATTCTCCGCTGGCCTCGCAGTAGGAAAGGGGCCTGTAGTCCCCCGTCGTCCCCACTTTTAAAATGCCCCTTTCTTTGATTTTAGAAACAGTCGGCCGGGCACTCTTGCATGACGAGAAGGCAAGTAGAAGCAGAAGCGAAAGAAATACTTTAAGAAAAAGCTTTGTTTTCATATCACTTTTATTTTCGGTTTTTTCTTTTACCGGATGACTGGTAGTTCATACTTGGTCTTAAAAAATCTTTTCCTTTAGTTTTTCTGCAAAAAGTGCTCAGAAACTCTCCACCATGAGCCTGACGAGGCTTGCGCAGTTCTTCGCTGCCTCCGCTTCAAAAGCCTTATAGTCAACAATTGCCGTTTCGTTCGGTTTGTCAGAAATAACCCGCATGACAACAAAGGGGATGCCGTTAAGATAACAGGTTTGTGCTATGGCTGCTCCCTCCATGTCGCAGCACAGGCCTCCAAAATCGGATATAATCTTTTCTTTCTGTTCCCTCGTTGATATAAACTGATCCCCCGAACAGACTCTGCCCTCAAAGACCTGTATATCCGTTGCCGCCTTCTTTGCCGCGCTTGCCGCTGCCATGCGCAGGCTGTCATCTGCCGGGAAAGCATACAGCCCGGTATAAGGAATCTCTCCCTTTTCAAAGCCTATTGCAGAAGCATTAAAGTCATGCTGAACTGCATCGGTTGAAATGACTATGTCGCCAATATTAATGTCCCCGTCAAGAGAGCCTGCGACGCCAGTGTTGATTATCTGTGTGCAGCCAAAATCATTGATAAGGGTATTCGTACATATTCCGGCGTTAACTTTTCCCATTCCGCATTTTACGATCACGACTCTTTTTTCGCCAAGAGTGCCTTCGTTAAAGACCATTCCGGCGATTGTCGTTGTTTTTCCTATCTGTGCCGCTTCTTTTAAGGAGTCCACCTCGACATCCATCGCACCGATAATACCAATGGCATCCGCTTTGGTTTCTTTCTGTTTTGCACTGCATCCGCCCAGCAAAAGGCATACTAAAAGTAGCTTGACCATGACTGCAATGCAGCCTTTTAAATAAACAGCTTTGATTGTTTTTGATTCTCTGTTCCTCATGACTTTATCGTTTCCTTATGCCGTATTGATGAAAACTGGCGGCAACGTATAAAACTAGTGTAGCACAGATTTTAATTTTTGTATAAGGAAACCTTCACAGCTCGGGAAGAACTGGCAGATGCTCGTGCCGGGCGCCAGTAAGGAAATCCTGTCCTGCGAAAACACTATTCGGAGCCGTTTTTTCCTAACCTTTCATTGCTGAGGAAACATGAAAAAAATTACGAAGTTCTATTGACATTACAGCAAACCTGCATTATATTATTTATTGTAAGTTGAAAAGAACAACATCAACTTAACATCAAATTGGCTAATAAAAATAGCCGAAGGAGTAAAGCGTATGAAAATCGCAGTTGTATGTTCAAATGGAAAAGTGGGAAAACTGGTTGTTGCGGAAGCACAGGCAGCGGGTCTTGAGGTGACAGGCTTTGCAAAGAGCGAAAACAAGAGCGGCGCAAAGTCTTTCGTGCAGAAAGATTTGTTTGCCCTTACAAAAGACGACC
>CALGGS010000167.1 GCA_937915735.1 uncultured Treponema sp. | reverse complement strand
CTTTGTAAGTGCTTTTACCGGCTAAAACCCGCAGCTCGTCCTGCTTAAAAGGCTCTGGATCAGAATGCCAGCCCATTTCCTCATCATTTTTGCCTAAGAGCACATCTTCTGATTCGAATCCGTAAAAATCCAAAAAAGCCTGGTTTACGCCAAGAAATCTCCTGTTTTTGTCCTTCCAGAAAACACAGTCTTGCGAAGTGTTTATGATGCTGTCAAATAAGTCTACTGTCATTTCCATAGCTGCCGAATCCTAAAATTATTATAAAATATATAGATATAATCGGCAAGAAAGTAAGGGAATGTTTACAGGGCAAACGCATTATAGTTGTTGGAGAGCGTAAAGCAGGAACAGAAAAAACTGCGTAAATCATTTAAAATCATAAAAAAAAATCCGAAAATAAAAGAGGAGATTTTGATGAAGCGCTCACATTTTTTTTTGATTTTGTTTTTATTATCGATTTTTTCTCTTTCTGCACAAAATAATAAATTCCGTATTCCAGACTCTTCCGTAATTCGCAAGACTGTAGCAGAAAACTGGTTCGAGGAGCCTCTTTCTGCCTTAAGAAATAATCGCACTGAGCTTCGCACGAATTCTATCGGTCAGGTATTTCAGGTCAAAATGGAAGAGACAAGAGATATTTTTTCAATTATTGTTTCTCCAGAGACAAAGGTTGCGGTAGATTTGTACACGCAGGACGGAGTCCAGCACAAAATGGTTGACGAATATCCCGTCGACGCTCCGGGCAGCTGGATTTTGAACAGGGATTCTGTTACCGGAAAAGCGCTTAATATCCGCTTTTATTTTGCCCGTGACAGCGAGGTTTTCGTTCAGTTTTCTCCGGCAGGCAAGAAAACGCTCGCGGATTTTGTGATTGACGGTTGTTTTGTAAGCCGGGGAGTTCCCGTCGGAGTTGATTTTGACTTTTTTTACACGGCTTCATTCGCCCAGGTTCTTGATTTGACTGAGAAATCTCTTCCGTGGCACTACGCGGATATTCACCCTGAGCAGTATCACGGAAATCTTGTTATGATTGGTGTCATCCGGAAAAATCTTGAGAGAATAAAATATGAAAAAAACGCCACTTATGACGCTTATGATAAGCCTGTTTATGTTTCAGACGGAAAAGAAAGAAAGGTAGAAAAATCTGATGTTCATAATGATATTCTTACGATGGACGATTTGGGATTTTTAAAATGGATTGTTGACGGACTTGTAAAGCCATTGGCGGGAAGCTCCCTTCATACGGATCCGCTTCGCCGAGCGACAACAGTGCAGAATCCAATCGGAACTCAGGGAATTCGCGGGGCAAAAGAAAGCCTTTTCCGTTCCCTTGACTGGACGAGAAATCTTGCGAGCGCAAAGCTGTCGATTCAGGCAAGAAAAAATTATCTTTACGAACAGAGCGGGGTAGATGTTAAAATCGAGCCTTTTAGCTCTGAAATTTCTGAAAAAGGAATCGCTCAGGTCGCAGGTTACATAAAGGACTCTGGCTATGAAATTAAATATTTAAAGCCGCTTTTGTATGTTTTGGCATCTAGTGAGCCGACTTATTTTTATCTTGCGGCAATCAGAAGGACTGTTCACCCGGCCGACGGAAGCCCTGAATTTAAGATTTTTGACTCATCGGCCGCTATAATTCCTTATTTTGATAAGGATGGCCAGTTCGGGTGCACGGTTTTTGAAAATGGCAAGGAAATGTCTCTCGCACAGTTTACGAAAAAATATCCAGACAGTTTTGTTCACCTGACGAGAGTTCTTTCATCAGATTTATTCGCTCCTCTTTGAGTTTCAGATAAAAATGCCTGCCCGTCGTTCTCCTAAGAAAAAATCCAGAAAGCCAAAGGTAGTTCTCGCTAAAAATAAGGTTCTCGTTTTTTGCGGCCTGATTTGTGCGATTTGCGTTAGTGCAATCGCCGTCAGCGTGGCTTTTAATCCTCAAATTGCGGAAAAAGCAAAAGCCGTTGAGGTTTCAAAGACTGCAGAAAAAGCGAAGGTTACAGAAAAGCCGAAGACCGCAGAAAAACCGAAGGCGGCTGAGGCTCCAAAGATTGCGGAGAAATCAAAAAACGCAGAAAAGCCTGCGCTTGTTGAAAAACCAAAACCTGTAGAGAAACCAAAATCTGTAGAAAAAACAAAGACTGTTGAAGCTCCTAAAATTGTGGAGAAAAACGATGTCGGCTCGCAAAAAGCTGTGACAAAGCCTGTCGAAAAAACTGGTGTGACTGTTCCGAAAAAAGTGAATGCTTCTTCTGCCGGTGCAAGTCAAAAAAATGTTCAGGTTGCTTCCCTTGTCACTCCGAAGCAAAATGAGGCGACTGTGCAAAATGCAGTGAGAAATCGCTTTGATTTACCGCCGGCTTCAAACGGGGCTACGATTGTCATCGTCATTGATGATGCGGGGCGAAGTGCTGAAAATACCAGAAAATATGCCGAGCTTCCCTTTCCGATTACGATTGCGGTGCTTCCAAAACTTCCTCAGTCCAGGCAATGTGCGGATGTAATCCGCTCTTTCGGAAAAGAAGTGATTCTGCATCAGCCAATGCAGGCTGCGAATTTAAATCTTGATCCAGGTCCCGGTGCTATAAAAATTGATATGACTACTTACGAAATTGCCGAGGTCGTAAAGCAAAATCTTCAGGAATTGGGTCCGGGAGTAAAAGGAATGAACAATCACGAAGGCTCTCTGATTACTTCAAATGAAATAAAAATCGGGGCTGTGCTGGAGGTTTGTCAGGAAAAAGGCGTTTACTTTTTGGATTCAAGGACGACGGCGGCAACAAAGGCTCCTCAGGCCGCTCTTGAGCGGGATATGCAGATTTTTGAAAAGGCAGGTCCCTATCTCGATAACGACATTGACAGGGCAAAAATGCTGGAGCGTATGAGGGAAACTTTAGCATACGCAAACCGACACGGCCGTGCGATTGTAATTGGTCATGTAGACAAAAGCGTGAAAATCCTTCCCGATTTGTTAGCCGAAATGTACCCTGAAATGAGGGCCAAGGGCTATAAATTCGCAACTCCGAGTATGCTTAGATAGCCTGATTTTTTTTTACATCCAGCTAAATTGTCTGAAAAGTTCAAAAAGTCGCATTTTTATTTCAAATCTGTTTCAGTATAATATATTTAATTGCCATTTTGAGAGGAACAAAGTGACATAACTCGTCTTTTGTGATTTTGAGAGGAACAAAATTGCTGCAGGCGTTTAAAAAGGACATAACTGCCATTATTTGGCAGTCACATATTTAAAAAGGGGGAAAATTTATGAAAAAATTTTCTAAGTTACTGGCAACCCTTCTAGCTGCACTATTCGTTTGTGTAGTCGGGGGGGGGTATTTAACAAGCTGTTCTTCAGATGACGGGGACGACAACAAAGTCACCTTTACATCTCAGACTGCTAAAGTCACAAATGATGCCAAAATTCTCGGTGTAGCAACAACAGTCGTAACGAGTGACGACGAAACAATCGCAACGGCAGATTACAATGACGACAAATCGGAAATCGTAATCACATCTAAAAAAGCCGGATCAACCACACTCACGGCAAAAGAAGACGCCGATAAAGAAGACTACGCGACAATCAGCGTAACAGTCGCAAAAGACGGAAAAATCACAACATCAGTAACAAAGAGAGTTGGCAAAGAAGCTAATGAAGATGAAACCTTAGAACTGGAAGCTAGTACAATTTGGCTTGTAAGCGATTACTTTGATCAGCTTGATGGTGTTGCAAGCTCAACTCATGAAGGTGCTTCTGTAAAAGTCTCAGAGACAAAAACACTTGGTGGAGTGACAATTTTTGCTAACTCTACAAATCAGGCTGCATATCGAGATAACGGTTCTAAGACTTTTACGATTGATGGTGAACAAAAAACTGTTTACGGATATGTACAGCTTGGCGCTAGTGGAAGCACTGAAAAAAAATATATGACTTTTACTGCTCCTGCTGGAACTGGAAAAATTTCGGTATATGCAAAATCTGGTAACGGTTCTGAAATTACTATTACTGATGGAGCATCTTTAACAAAAGCAATAACTCTTGCTACAACTGATGACTATCCTGAATGTGCTTATACCTTGGATTCTAAACTTGTTTCAGATACAACATTCTATATTTATGTTAGTGGGGCAAATTCTACAAATTTCAAGGCTATTGTTATTTGGACAGAAGCCGTTGTTCTTGATCCACCGTCTGCAAGTTCATTTACAGCAAATTCAAGCGCAGCAGGATATTCAATCACCGTTGATGCTGCAAAAGAAACTGTTACCGGTCTTGAGTATTCAGTTGATAATGGAACGACTTGGACAAAAGTTGAAAGTGAAACAATCGCACTTACAACATACGGAACTGTTAAAATCCGCTATGCCGCAACTGATGTCGCAGGCGCTTCAAAAGCCGTAAGTGTTACTGTTGCAGAATATGTTGATACAACTTTACCACAGGCTGCCGCTCCGGAAGCAAGCAACTTCACTGTTGTTGACATCGTAAATGGCAAAGGCTCAATCACTCTTACAAGCAAAGAGGGTATTGAATATCTCAATTCATCTGATGAATGGGTTAGTGCCGAGGCTTCTTATGAAGTTACGACCGCAGGAAAGTATAAGTTCCGAACTGCAGGCGTTGAAGGTACAAGCCGAGCGTCAGAGGCAATCGAAGTTGAAGTGGGAACATATACTCTTTCTGTAAGCGCTGAAACTGTATGGGATATGACTTCTCATGCAAATGCAAAAGTCTGGAATACAATTCCTGAAAGAGATACGTCTGCTAATGTCGCAGCTATTATTACAACTGCGGAAGGCAGTTATGTTGGATATCTTGGAAAAGGATTGAGCGTCGTCAGTGGTACTGCTTTCGAATATGTAGCTAGTGACCGTGGTCTTGGATATTCAAAGTGGGCTGGAGATTCTGCAACAGACGAAGAAAAGGCTGCAAATGTTGAAAAAATTGTTCCTGCAGTGCAGACACTGGAAGCAGTGCCAGGTCCATTCAAAGTTTCTGTTACGCCAAAAACAAACAAACCTGTTCGCTCTCTCGCTTTCTATGTTTCAAAAACGGCTGACGCTTTGTTTGCTGGTGAGCCAGTCTATTCTGCGGCAATCGAAGCTAAAGAAATTTCTTACACATATACTGGTACAGACGAAGTGTTTGTAGGATTCGGTACAATCTCTACAGACGGAACTGTTTACACTGAAATTTCTAAGATTGTCGTTGTTGCTGCTGATACTATCCCAGAGGATGAATTCCCGGCGACTGCGGTAAGTTTTGTTGACGAGGAAGAAACTCCAATCACAAGCCTTATTCTTTCAAAGGCACAGGCTGTTGCGGGCTATGAATTGTCTACAAGCCTTACTCCGTCTTATTCAACAGATAAAGTAACTTATGCAATCAAGGA
>CALGGS010000166.1 GCA_937915735.1 uncultured Treponema sp. | reverse complement strand
AGTCTTTCAAATTTTTTAGGATATTTGCCATTTGCAATTTTCAGCTTTCCATTTTTTAATTTTCCCTTTCTTACAGTTCCGTGCCGAATTTTTTCATGACATGTTCGTTTTCTGAGGCGTTTATAATCAGTACGATTTTGTCACCTGCTTCAAGAATCGTGTTTCCGCCTGGAACTAAAAAATTCTGCTCATTTTGTTTTTGGACTAAAAGAACTAAGAATTTTCCGTTTTCAGCGATGTCCTTTAAGGCTTTTCCTTTGACTTCGCTTTCTTCAGGTACGATAATTTCGGCTATTTCAAGGCTTCCGCCGTTTACCGAGTGAATTCCTGTGACAGAATCCCCGCGAAGATGGCTCATAATGCTGTCGATTACCGAGTCCCTGATTGGAACTGCGACTTCAATTCCGATTTTTCGGGCCACTTCCCCAAATGCAGAATTAGCAACCAAGGCAATTGAATTTTCGACTCCGAGCGACTCAATGTAAGCCGCCATGACCATATTCATCTCGTAATTAGGTGTGGCACAAATCACAAGGTCAAATTTATCGATTCCTTCTTCCTCGATAAAGCCTTCTTCGGTAACATCTGAACAAAAGACCTTTGTGTGGGGGAATTTTTCGCTTGCAGCCTTTGCATTTGCTTCATTTGAGTCTACAATTACGAAATTTTGTGAGAATCTTGATTTTAGTCCGAAGAATTTTTTGATTTTGCTTGAGCTTTCTTTTGTTATTAATTTTTCGGCAACGATAAGACCGATTCTGCTTGCCCCGACAAGAGCTATTTTTTTGACATCCTTGACTTTTGAGCCGCAGAAGGAAAGCATTTCCGGTAAATCTGAGCGGTTCATAAGAAGGCCCAGGCAGTCGCCGCCGTGAATTATCGTGCTTCCTGATGGAAGTGATGTTTCTCCATTGCTTTCGACATAGCTTACCAAAAAGTGAGTTTCCGTAAGCTTCCTAAGATTTTGGAGAGCGATTCCGTCTAACCGGCTGCCTTCTTCGACGGTAAGGCGAATGAGCTCGTAAGAAGAATTTTCAAACTGAAGGGAGTCGGTGATAGCTCCGTGCTCAACCGCATTTACAATCGCTTGTGCCGCCTCGACATCAGGGTGAATCATAAAATCAATTCCGTAAAGATGACGATTTTCGCTTGAAAGCTTTGATGCGTGCTTTTCCTGTGCAGTGTTTGTGTTTACATAGTAGGCGTAATTCCGAACCCTGGCAATTTTTAGAATTTTCGGATAAACGCTGTCAACGAGAGAGCAGGTTATCATATTGACTTCGTCGTTTGAGGTTACGCAGACCAAAGCGTCAGCCGTTTCTATTCCGGCTTCTTCGAGAGTATCAAGATTGTTTCCGTCAGCGTGAATTACATTACAGTCGAGTCTGTTTGATGCGTGCCTGACTGTCGTTTCGTCATTGTCTATGAGAACTACATCATTTTTTCCGTTTATGAGCCGTTTTGCGAGCTGAGTGCCAGTAAAGCCGGCTCCGATAATTATGATTTTCATTTGTAAAATCCTTCTATTGCCTTAATCATAAAGTCTATGTCCTTGACTCCGGCACTTTCGTAAGGAGAGTGCATTGCCCATTGGGCGAGTCCTATGTCTAGGGATGCAACTGAAACATGATTCTGACTTATGTTTCCGAGAGTTGAGCCACCCGGAATATTCGAGTTGTTTGTAAAAATTTGGAAGGGAACGGACTCATTTTTGCATATTTCCTTAAAAAATGCAGAAGAAAGTGCGTCTGTCGTATATTTTTGGGCGGCATTGTATTTTATGACGATTCCGCCGTTTATTTTTGGCCTGTTCACGGGGTCCGAAGCAGACGAATAATTTGGATGAAGGGCATGTGCATTGTCCGCGCTAATCATAATGCTTTTTGAAAGAGAGATTTTTAATTCTTCGCCCGTCCAGCCTAATTTTTCTGAAAGACGGGTGAGCGTGTCGCTTAAAAATGTTGAGTCTGCACCCTGACGGCTGGAGCTTCCTACTTCTTCATTGTCGAACACGCAGTAAACCGGGATGCCGGCGTCACTTTCAGGCTCAGCCGAAGAATCTCTTTGCGCAGAAATAAAGCCCTGCAGCGTCGTGAAGGCACATTCCAAGTCATCAAGACGGGGTGCAGAGATGAATTCGTTTTTTGCTCCCCATAGAGCAGGCTCGCTTCGGGCGTATAAAAACAAATCGTGTGAAACTATATCGCCCTTTTTTACGCCAGCTGTTTTTGCAATAAGCGAAAGAAAAGATGTTTCGTTGGCGCTTTCATCATTCATTGCAAAAATCGGGCGAAGCTCCGTCTGAACATCGAATTTTTTACCGTCATTTGCTTCCCTGTTAAAATGAATTGCAAGATTTGGAATTAAAAGCAAATCCCTGTCTATGTTTACGAGGAGCTGTTTTAAAGCATTTTTTTCGCGTACGATAATTCTTCCCGCAAGGGAAAGAGGTCTGTCAAACCAGGGGGCCAGCAACATTCCGCCATATTTTTCTACATTAAGAACCACCGAGCCAGAGGAAGTGATTTCGGGATTTTCTTTTATTTTAAAGCATGGGGAGTCGCTGTGGCTTGCGACAAGATGAAAAGCCCTGGGTTCTTGAAAATTATTTTTTGGAAGGCAGAAGGCTATAACAGAAGAAGAATTTCTTGTGACAAAATATTTTCCGCCAGAAGAAAGTGTCCACTTTTCGCTTTCAGAAAGCTCTGAAAATCCGTTTTTGCTTAAGATTTCTGATATATTTTTTACGGCGTGAAAAGCTGTTGGAGAAGCCTTTATAAAGGAAAATAGAGATTTTACGGAATTATCGCTCATAAAAATGATTTTATCATTAAAAATGTCTTTTGGAAATCATAAAAATGCGTTATAATATGCGTTATAATAATTAAAGAATTTTTAATTGGGGCTTTGTAATGTTTAAAAAAGTAATCTCAGTTTTTGTGCTTCTTTTTGCAATCTCTGCAATTTCTTTCTCACAGGCGCAAAAACAGACAAAAATCGGCGGTCTTGAAGACGAAAATTATCTCTGGTACGAATTTAAAGTTCGTCAGTTCCGGAAAAATTTCAAATTTTACGCTTTTAAAACGGACGAGCAGCGAAATAACCGCACTATTCAGCTTTTTAAGAGTGCTGGTTGGGGAATGGGACCTCACGAAACAATCACAGAATTCTACAATTTCAACGGTGGCGAAATCACAAAGCTTTGGGACGAGGAGCTAAAGCCAAAAATGAAGAGCGAAGGCTACAAATACGCTTTCACGACATACCGGACGACAGACAAAGATAATACGACAATCTATCTTTACACTTTCTATTATGACGCAGAGCACGACAATCTTTATATGCTCCGCTCTGTAAAATAAGCGAATTATAATAAAATAAGTTAGCATAGACTAACAAATATGACTTGTGCTATAATATCAATGTCTTAAATTTATTTTAAAATTATGTACGGAGGCATATTTTGAAAAATTATTTTGATTTAACTGGTCAGGTCGCTGTTGTTACAGGTTGTTCAACAGGACTTGGTGTTCAAATGGCAAAGGCTCTTGCGAATCAGGGGGCAAAAATCGTAGCAATCGCTCGCCGTAAAGATATGATTGACGCTGTTGCGAAAGAAATTTCAGACACTTATAAAGTCGAAACTCTTGCAGTTCAGTGCGATATTACTGATACTGACAAAGTGAATGCCGCAGTTGACGAGGTTCTTGCAAAATTCGGCAGAATCGACATCGTTATCAACAATGCCGGAACTGGCGCGGTTGCTCCTGCAGAAGACATCACGGACGAGCAGTTCAGTGGCGAAATGAATGTTGACCTTTTCGGAACCTTCAGGGTTGCCCGTGCTATCGCTAAAAAGGCAATGATTCCTGCAAAATACGGACGAGTCATCAACATCGCTTCAATGTACGGTCTTGTCGGAAACAAAATCGCGGGCAGTGCTCCTTACCATGCGGCAAAGGGCGGTGTTGTAAACCTTACTCGTGCTCTTGCGGCTGAATGGGGAAAATACAACATCACGGTAAATTCTATCTGTCCTGGATATTTCTACACACCGCTCACAAAAGAGACTTTGGATTCGGACTTCTTCCAGCAGAACGCAAAAACAATGATTCCAATGGAGCGCTACGGAAACGAAGGCGAGCTTGACTCAACGGCAATCTTCCTTGCAAGCCCGGCTTCTACTTATGTTACAGGTGTAAATCTTCCTGTTGACGGTGGATACACTTGCATGTAAGCAATAAAATTTAACAAATCTAGCCACAGGCTGAAAATTCACGGTCTGTGGTATTTTTTTTGATAGAATTAGGAAATTAAAAAAATGAAAGCTTTTGAAAATCTAAAAAAGACCCTTAATCTTTTGCGACCCGAAATGATAAATTTGGAGCGAGTTTTATCTTCTATTCCTGCGATTGCGCCGGAAAGCGGTGGAGAAGGTGAAAGCAAAAAATGTGCTGCGCTCGAAAAATGGCTTTTGGCTGCGGGATTTTCAAAAAATCAGATGAAGCACTATGATGCTGCTGATAAGCGAGTTCCTTCTGGACTAAGGCCTAATTTAGTTCTTACGATTCCTGGAAAAAAAGATGATTATTCAATCTGGGTAATGGCTCACATGGATGTCGTTCCTCCGGGAGATTTAAAATTATGGAAAAGTGACCCTTTTTTCGTTCAGTATGAAGAAGAGTCTGACAAACTGATTGGCCGGGGTGTTGAAGACAATCAGCAGGGACTTGTTTCTGGCGTTTTTGCCGCTCTTTCTCTTTTAAAAAACAATATTGTTCCTGAGCATACGGTAAAACTGCTTTTTATGGCAGATGAAGAATTTGGCTCTGAATATGGAATTAAATATCTTTTGCGAAACCATTCTGAAATTTTCGATAAAAATGACTTGATTTTGATTCCTGATGGTGGAGACAAAAAAGGCGAGACAATCGAAGTCGCCGAAAAAAATATCCTTTGGCTTTGTCTTCATACAATCGGTGAGCAGTCCCATGGCTCTATGCCCGACAAGGGAAAAAATGCTCATCTTGCTGGCTGTGATCTTGCCCTTCGCCTTAATGATTTGGAAAATTTCTTTAACGAAAAAGATGATTTATTTTCTCCGAATTATTCGACTTTTCAGCCGACAAAGCGTGAGTCAAATGTCGAGACTGTGAACATTATTCCTGGAGATGATGTTTTTTATATGGATTGCAGGATTTTGCCGCGCTATTCTTTGGATATGGTGAGGTCTGAGGTTAAAAAGCGGGTTTTTGAAGTCGAAGAAAAATACGGAGTCAAGATTGAAGTGTCTGAGCTTCAGGCTCAGCAGTCACCGGCGACTCCAGTGACCGCTCCTGTCGTTCAAAAGCTAAAGGACGCAATCAGAAAAGCTCATGGATTTGAGGCGCGGCCAATCGGAATTGGCGGCGGAACGGTTGGAGCCGAGCTCCGCTGTTGTGGCTACAATGCGGCGATTTGGTCAACGATGGACGAAGTCTGTCACCAGCCGAATGAATATTGCTATGTTCGGAACATAATTGCGGATGCAGAAACCTTGTGCGCTCTATTTATAGAACCATAACAGTCAGGCTTTTTACAGCTCTACATCAAGACCTGTTTTTGCTGCGTCTTCTGCAAGCTTTTTGCGGAAGGCAGCAAGCTTTTCTTTTAACTCAGGATATTTTATTGACAGAATTTCAATCGCAAGATAAGCCGCGTTTTTTGCGCTGTTGATTCCGACCGTTGCGACTGGAATCTGCGGAGGCATCTGAACGATAGAAAGAAGGGCGTCAACTCCTCCAAGCCCGTTTGATTTTCCCGGCGTTACACATTCAAGCGGAACTCCGATGACTGGAAGTGTCGTGGCTCCCGCAATAACGCCTGGAAGGGCTGCTGCAAGTCCCGCTCCCGCAATAATCACTTCACATCCGTCCTCTTCTACCTTTTTGATTGTCTCGTGAAGAAGAGCAGAAGCCCTGTGTGCGGACAAAATATAGGCCTTGTAGTCAACGCCGTATTCTTTAAGAACATCGGCAGCCTTTTTCATTGTCTCTGTGTCAGATTTTGACCCAAAAAAAATTGCAACTTTCATATTTTCCTCCGTATTAAAACTGAAACTTCGCCAACAAAACCGCGTTTCCGCTCGTCGTGATGAAGTCTGAATGAGCGTATTTTCTTGAAGTTCCGTGACTCAATTTTATTATATCATTAACTTCAAAAGCAAGACTCAAAGAAGGAGCCAGCCTGACAGAAAGAAATCCGGAAATGTTCGGACAGAGATCGGCATCTTCTCCAAATGCGACTTCTGTCTTAGCTCCTGCGTTCCATTTTGCATCAAGACTCTGATATTCAAAAGAAAGAGCTATTTTCTGTTCGTCTTCGAGAACCGGAACATCGAGCCAGAATGAAGCCCAATTTATTTCTGCCTTAAAGGGGGAAAAATCTGCATAAAAGCCAAGGCTTGTATTTAATTCTGTTCTTTCGCCTGGAGAAATAATGTAAAGACCTGACTGAATTTCATTTTTATTGGCGTAAACTGCCTGCCAAATACCATTTTCAAATGCCGTCTTTTTAAACTCAGCTTTTCCCTTTGTACTAAAGGTTTCGCTTATAGGAACTGTGACATTTAATTTTCCAAACCAATCGCTTGTTTCTGACGGAAGAGCGGGGGAAACCGAAAAATTGTAAAGATTTTCAAGATTCCTAAGCTTTTCCTGATAAGAAGAAAGTCCCCCTCTGGCCTCAATTGTCAAAAAGTCAGAAGAAAAATCAACCATTCCTGTGAAGGCCGGAAGGGCTGCCTTGTCTCCGATTGCGTTCCCGATTATAAGCGAGCCGTCTGCTCCCAAAGTAAGAAAATCGTTTTTCCAGGAGAAATCAAGCTTGAACTGCCCTCTGTGCGTTCTTTCGCCAGAAGAAGAATCTTTGGCTTCGGAGAGATTGTCTTTCCCTCCGAGATTTGCCTGAAGGGTGTAAAAGCCTGTGAGCATGAACTTAAGGCTTTCGTTGTTCCAGCCGGCTCCGAAATAAGGATTTAAATCAAGAATTTTAGTTGAATCTAAAAAATTGCCTGCCTTTGCGCTATCCTTCATTACTTCGCCGTATCTGTTGAACCAGGCACCGTCTGCTCCGTAAGAAAAGAGAAAACCGTTGTCACTTTCCCAGTCGCTTCCTGCGTCCGCCCAGATTGTGTGCTTTACGATGTCAGAATATGAGTCAGATTTTAGCTGCAATCCGTCATCGCTCATCTTGTATTCAGCTTGAATTCTGTGTTTTCCGTAGTCTGAATAAAGCGATTTTTTGCCCTTTACGCTGCTTTTTCTCTCAAAAAAGCCTTCGTCTGCCTTCTCACGGGCAAATCCTTCTGCGCTTTCGTGAGAAAAATCAATTTCAAATGGAGAAGAGCCGGATGCCCTGTAAATCGAAAAGTCGCCCTTAAAATAAAAGGGGTAGCCCGCACCAAGCTCTCCGTTAGCGTAAATATCTTTTTCTTTTTGTGAAGAGGCCGCTTTTTTTTCCGGCAGATTTTTTGGAGTTTTGACACCTTCCATTTCTGGAAGCTGGATTTTTGGGCTTGAGTTTTCCGGCAAAATTTCCGTATAGTCGGGAACAGAATCTTTTCCTGCCGTAAAAGCCTTTCCGTTTACGACTGTAGTAACATCCGGCAGCTCAATTTCTTCGACTTGCCCCTCTGTGCCGTTAGAAGCACTGCTTTGAGCAAAAGCTGTGAGTGCCGAAAAAAGAAATATTGTTGTGCCTAAAATTCGTTTCATAGGAAAGATGATTTAATTTTTACGCTGATTTTCTGATATTGTCGAGAATTGCGTTTATGAATTTGTATGAATCATCAGGACCGTAATTTTTTGCAATGTCAATCGCCTCGTCAATTACGATGGATGAGTCAATATCTTTCGTGAAAAGAAGTGAATAAACGCTCATTCTCAAAATTGCAATTGAAACCTTGTTTACGCGCTTAAAATCCCAGTTCGTAAGGTGAGCCTTTATTGTTTCGTCAATTTTTGCGACATTCTCAATCGTTCCAGCGATTAACATCCTTGAAAATGCAGTGTCTGCCTCGTCAAGTTCTGAGTCAAGCCAGTCAAATTTGAGAATATCTTCTTTGCTCATTCCGCCGACATCCCAAGAGTAAAGCCCTTGGAATGCAATGATTCTTGATTTTCTTCGTGACATAATTATTTCCAGTCGAGTAATTTTTTGAGTTTTTCTTCTTTTTGCTTGTACTCAAAGTTGCTCGGAGTTCTTAAGCTTTTTGTTATTTCCTGAACTGCTTCAAGAAGTGCTGAGCTCTGCTTCTGATTTGTAAGGTTTGCCTTGATGTAGTCGTAAACCGTTGTCGTTGTTTCCGGCTGGACTAAATCAGAGATTGCAAGCATTTTTGCGTTGTACTTTTGACGAACTGAATAGAACTGATAGTCAGTGTCAGTTTCTGTGAGAGTTGAAAGATAGTTTACATCTCGTGTGAAAAGCTCTAGCAAATCATTGTAAGAAACTCCAAGCTGCTGGGCATGCTGCGCCGTTTTCTGAATGAATAAATCTCCGCCCTGATAGTCTTTTCCGCTGTCCGACTTAATTTTGTCGAGAGAAAGGGTTTTGTTTTTAACTCCGTTTAAGAGTGCTTCTGCCTTGATTTTTGCTCCTTCCGGATTGCCTCCCTTTGGAACTACAACAAGGAAAAGCTTTAGCATGTCATTCTGAACGAAAGATGCCTTGTTCAAGTCGTAGAATTTGCGGATTTCTTCATCTGTTGCGGCGATTTTCTGTAATTCACCCTGCTTTTGCTGCATAACATACTGCTGGGCGAGCAACTGATTTTTAAGATATGCCTTGTAGTCAGCGACATTAAGCCCAACCTGTTCCTTCATAAAGTCATCAAGAGATTTGCCTGTCTGTTTTTTTACGATTTCTGAGAATTCGGCTTCTGTAACAGAACGGCCAACCTGCATGCTGATGTTCTGCAGAAAATACTGGTTTACCTGAGTGTCGGTGATGTTCATTCCGGCCTTTTGTGCTGCCTGAACGACAAGCTTTTCGTCAATCATGGCATCCAGAATTTCTTTTTTCTGGTCTACCGTGAAATTGGCGGCATTGTTCTGTTTTTGATAGGTTTCGACCCGGTTTTTGAGTTGTTTGAGCGTGATCGTCTCAGTTTTGTTGAGCTTGACTACAGCGAGAGGCTGCATGTCAGACTGAGCAGCGGCCCCAAAAACGAAAGAAAGTGCAAGTGTTGCGGCAAGAATTATTTTTTTCATATAAATTTTTCCTCTAACAAGGTAAGAACAATCTTATAGGCTCATAGTTACAGAGATTGTTAAATACTTTTCTAATCTTGAATTTGATTTCGGAGATGTTATCATAAATCAAAAAAATATGGAAGATTTTACGGAATCCTGATAATCTTTGAATGGGTGATGACCTCGTTGCCACTCTCGGTAATCAGCACATCGTTTTCAAGACGGACGCCGCCCAGTTCCGGGTCGTAGAGACCTGGTTCCAGGGTGACAATCATGCCGGCCTTAAAAAGCACATCATCGGCCTGTTTGGGCGACACCCGCGGGAATTCGTGGATTTCAAGCCCGATTCCGTGGCCCAGCGTGTGGGGCATGACTCTCTTGGCCTTAGAAAAGACCAAATCAGCGGCTTCGGCGGCTTTTTTTATCGGCGAGCCAGCCTTGTAAAGCGGCAAGGCCTGTTCAGCCGCCTTTTCCACAAGGGAGAGTAGCTCTTCCTGCTTTTGGGAGAGAGGCCCTTTTGCCACAGTGAGAGTGGTGTCGCTGGTGTAGCCTTCGTAAACCACGCCGAAGTCAAGGATTGAAAGACCTTGTGCCGGCCAGGGGGCGTTCGTGTAACCTGGAAATGCGTGAATGGCGAAACTTCGGCTAGGACCAGCCGCCAGAGTGTCAAAGCCAGTTCTCTCGCAGCCGCATTTTCTAAGCTCCGACTCAATCAAAAGAGCGACATCGCTTTCTTTCTGGAGCCAGTTTTCCCGGATTCCCCGCTCGATTTCTGAAATAATCCAGTCGCCGACACGGCAAGCCTCGCGGGTACATTCAATTTCGTATTCATCTTTTGTCGAACGCATGTCCACGACAAAATCATGGGTTGAGTGCTCACGGCAAAGGACATCCCAGCCGTCAAGGGCGTCAACATATTGAAGGAAAAGGGGGTAAGGCGTGCAGGGAGGAATCTCAACCTTGAGGCGGTTTCCCTTGATTTTGAAAGATTTGAGCACTTCCTTGACCGCCCGCGTGTTCCGCCGCTCATATTTATTATATGGAAGAATCTGAACATCCACCGAGCGTTCCTTCGCAAGATTTTCATCCCAGGGCACAAGGGCGCACTTTCCGTTTGAAGCGATGATAAAAAGCGCGTCCGTAGGGTGGCCTGTAAAATAGCGCACCGCCGGATTCCGCCGCTCCTCACAGTCCTCAAAGACCGCCGCCGTAATGCCATGCTCAGCCATGTAAGCAAGTAATTTCTCTTTCCGAGCCGTATAGATTTTTTTCAGTTCGTCT
>CALGGS010000165.1 GCA_937915735.1 uncultured Treponema sp. | reverse complement strand
TGTCTTTTTCGATTTTAAACACAATTTTCTTGTGAGTGACGAAAGTCGACATTTGAGATAAAAGCAATTTGCGTGCCAAGTAAGAAAAAAAGCAAAAATCAGTCAAAAACCAACATTTTCCAGCAAAAACCAGCAGAAAAACCAACAAAAGCCAACAAAAAACAACACTCTTGAAATAAAAAACTCGTAAGCGGTAAAATAGACTCGGTAAAGAAAACAAAGCGAGGAAATACTATGCCAATGATTGAAGCAAAAGTCACGCCAAAACTGACTGAAGAAAAAAAAGATGTTTTAAAGGCTGAATTCGGAAAAGCGATTTCCGTTATGGGAAAACCAGAAACTTATCTTATGATAAATCTTAATGATAATCAGGATTTGTATTTCGGCGGAAAAAAGCTGGAAAAGGGAGCATATCTAGAAGTCAAGGTTTTCGGAAATGTTGACTCCTCTTCAAGTGAAAAAATGACTGCCAGACTATGCGAAATCCTTGAAAAAGAGCTAGAAATTCCAGGAAATGCGGTTTATGTAAGCTATTTCGGGACTCAAAACTGGGGCTGGAACGGCAGCAACTTCTGATTTTAAAGTTTATTCGACAAATTTCAGATGACTTTCATAGATTTTCACACTCACCTCGACTGCTACGAAAACAAAAAAGAGCTTTCAGACTGGCTGAAAACTTTTAACGGAAGGATTGTAAGCGCGTCCTTGGATTTGGACTCATATTTTGAGAATATAAAAATCTCTGAAAGAGCAAAAAAAATCTCTCCGAAGCTAAAAATCATCCCGACTCTTGGCATTCATCCCAAAAACGCGGAAAAAGAAGCGCCTGATTTTTCAAAATACAAGCCTTACCTTAGCGACTCCCCTCTTATCGGGGAAATAGGGCTTGATTTTTGCTGGCATAAGGATGTTTCTCTCTTATTTCAGGAAAAAGCTTTCAGATTCTTTCTCGGACATTGCGAAGAGTCAAAAAAATACTGCGTAATTCACACAAAGGACGCGGAAGAAAAAACTGCCAGAATCCTAGAAGATTACCCGAATGCAAAGCCCATAATCCACTGGTATGACGGGCCAAAAGACATTTACCAGGAATTTATCAAAAGAAAATACCTAGAGACCTTCGGCTGCCAGACAATTCGCTCAGGGCATATTCAGGAGCTTCTCAAATTCACTCCAAAGGAGCTGATTCTTGCCGAAACCGACAATCCAGACTCGGAGATTTGGCTCGGCGGAAGCGAAAAATCCCCGCACCTCATAAAAAGAATATACTCAGATATTGCGGAAATTTTAAATATCTCGACAGAAGAAACTGCAGAAATCATAAATAAAAACGCAAATAAAATACTCACTGTTCAACATTTCTGAAATTTGATAAACTTAGGTCTGTTTCAGAAGCAAAATAAACAACGCACCTCCGTGCGCTAAATATAACCAGGAGAAAATATGTATTCTTTTAAAACAATCGAGCCTAAGTGGCAAAAATATTGGGACGAGCACAAAACCTTCCGTGCGACGGAAGACGAAAAATTTCCAAAAGAAAAGCGGCGATATGTCCTTGATATGTTTCCTTATCCCTCTGGAGCGGGCCTTCATGTCGGTCACCCGGAAGGCTACACTGCCACGGACATTTACTGCCGCTATCTTCGTATGAACGGTTTTAATGTTTTGCATCCTATGGGTTATGACGCATTCGGCCTTCCTGCCGAAAACTACGCCATCAAAACGGGAACTCACCCTGCAACAACAACTTACGAAAACATCGCTCACTTTACAGAGCAGATAAAAGCCCTGGGTTTTTCTTATGACTGGGACAGACAGGTCATCACCTGCGGCCCTGACTATTACAAATGGACTCAGTGGATTTTCCTCCAGCTCTTTAAAAAGGGGCTGGCTTACGAGGCAGAGACTCCAATCAACTGGTGTCCTAAATGCCTTACAGGTCTTGCGAACGAAGAGGTAAAAGAAGGTCACTGTGACCGATGCGGCGCTCAGGTTACTCACAAGGTAATCCGTCAGTGGATTTTAAAAATCACCGCTTATGCAGAGAGGCTTCTTGAGGATTTGGACGGTTTGGACTGGCCAGAGAGCGTCAAGGCGATGCAGAGAAACTGGATTGGCCGCTCAGAGGGCGCGGAAGTCAACTTCACCGTTGCCGACAAGGACGGAAAGCCCACGGAACAGAAGCTCACGGTCTACACCACAAGATGCGACACTCTCTTTGGCGCGACCTATATGGTAGTTTCCCCGGAGCATAAGCTTGTAAAATCTCTCACGACGGCAGAACAAAAGGAAGCTGTAGAAAAATATATCGAGGAAGCCGCAAAAAAGAGCGATCTTGAGCGAACCGACCTTGCAAAAGACAAGACAGGCGTATTCAGCGGAAGTTACGCAATCAATCCCGTAAACGGAAAGCTTATCCCAATCTGGATAGCTGATTATGTTCTCATTTCTTACGGAACGGGCGCAATTATGGCCGTTCCTGCCCACGACACGCGAGACTGGGAATTTGCAAAAAAATTCGGCCTTCCAATCATCGAAGTCTTAAAATCTGAAGTCGATGTTCAGAAACAGGCCTGGACAGAAGACGGAATCCATGTAAACTCAGAATTCTTAAACGGACTCAACAAAAAAGACGCAATCGCAAAAATGCTGGAATTCCTTGGCGAAAAGGGAATCGGCAAAAAGGCCGTAAACTACAAGCTCCGCGACTGGGTTTTCAGCCGCCAGCGATACTGGGGCGAGCCTATTCCTCTGGTTCACTGCCCTGACTGCGGTATCGTTCCAGTCCCAGAAGAAGAGCTTCCTCTTGAGCTTCCGGCTGTAAAAACATATCAGCCCACAGGAACCGGCGAAAGTCCATTGGCAGGAATCGACTCTTGGGTAAACTGCAAGTGTCCTAAGTGCGGAAAAGACGCCCGCCGTGAAACAAACACTATGCCTCAGTGGGCAGGAAGCTGCTGGTACTATCTTCGCTATCTTGACCCTAAGAACGAGCAAAACTTTGCCGACAAGTCAAAAGAAAATTACTGGATGCCGGTCGATTTGTATGTTGGCGGAGCCGAGCACGCAGTCCTTCACCTTCTCTACGCCCGATTCTGGCACAAAGTCCTTTATGATTTGGGACTTGTCTCAACGAAAGAGCCATTCCAGCGCCTTATCAATCAGGGTATGATTACTTCTTTTGCATTCCAGAGAAAGAATAAGTCCCTCGTGGCCGTTGATGCCGTTGACGAAAAAGACGGAAAATTCTATTCAAAAGAAGACGGGGAAGAGCTTGAGCGGGTTGTAGCGAAAATGTCAAAATCCCTCAAAAATGTCGTAAATCCCGATGAGATGATTAAAGCCTATGGAGCTGACAGCGTGCGCATGTACGAAATGTTTATGGGGCCTCTCACCGTCTCAAAGCCTTGGAACACACAGGGCTTAATCGGCGTAAACCGCTTCCTTGACAAAATCTGGAATTTAAGCGAAAAGCCTCTTTCAGATACAGACATCAAAAGAAAGCTGGACAAAGATTTGGCAGCCTTACGAAAGACTTACGCAAAAACCGTCAAGAAAGTCACGGAAGACACAAACAACCTTGACTTCAATGTGGCCATCAGCCAGATGATGATTTTCATAAACGAAGCCAGCAAACTCGATTCCCTGCCCCGCGAAATGTGGGAAGGATTCGTTCTTCTCCTTGCTCCTTACGCTCCCCACCTCTGTGAAGAGCTCTGGGAAAAACTTGGCCACAAGGAATCTTGTGCCTACGCAAAATGGCCTGTCTTCAGCGAAGAGTTCTGCAAGGACGACACAAAAGAATTCCCGGTTATGATTAACGGCAAGCTCCGCGCGAAATTCGAAGCCGCCGCCAACACCGACAACGCGACTCTCGAAGCCATGGCAAAAGAAACCGAGGGCTTCAAAAAGTTCACCGAAGGAAAGACAGTAAGTAAAATAATTGTTGTACCTGGCAAACTTGTAAATGTTGTCGTAAAATAAAGTCGAATCCAAGGCATTGTGAATCGACATCTAAAAAAGGGCAGTTTTTTTCTGCCCTTCATCCTTCTGCTCCTCATATCACTTCCCCTTCATGCAGAGGAAGGCGGGGCAAAGGATGAAAGTTTTTCTCAGGCTGAAAGTTCTCTTCCTCAGGAAGAAAAAAAGGAAACAGAAGGACGAAAAAGAATCTTTTCACTGGACTTTTCAGCCTTGATTCTCGGCCTTTCAAATAACGGCTGGGGCTTAGGTTGTTCCTACGAGCAATATCTGGTCTATCACACGGCATTCAAAGCCGGATTTCAGCACTGCACTTTCATCAGAGATGGCTCGCTTTTCCCCACGGTAAATTTTTCCCTTGCCGCTGAATATTATCCCCTATCAAATTCTCTGGATAAATTGTATCTCTCCCTGGGCGGTGGCATGGATTATTTAGCTTACGACACTTCTGAATACGGAGAAAATGCCCAAAGCAATTTTATTTCTTTCATTTCAGAATTAGGCTGGAAGTGGCGGATTCACGAAAATGCAGCCCTTGACCTTCATGCAGGCTACAAATACATTTTCGAAGAATCGGACAAGGTTATTCCGTCAGATTACGAAAAATATGTACGAAAAGGTGTTATCTGGGGAGTTGGTATAAAAATCAACATGGGGAAAATTATCAGAAAACTTTTTTAAAACTCAAGCTAAAAAAAGCATTACGAAGATCGGAAGAGCGTCGTGTAGGGAA
>CALGGS010000164.1 GCA_937915735.1 uncultured Treponema sp. | reverse complement strand
CCAGCCTCGCCAGCGTGGGCAGCCTCGATTGCCGCGTTCATAGCGAGAAGGTTTGTCTGTGAAGCGATTGCGGCGATTGCCACGTTTGCTTCCTGAAGCATTTCTGACTGGCTTTCAATTTCAGTGATCCGGTCATTGACTGCCTTCTGTTTTGCAATACCGGCCTGTGAGTTAGAGCGCAACTCGCTGAATGAGTGAGCCATTTTTTCCATTGAGCCGTTTACAGAAGAAATGTTTCCAATCATCTCTTCGACTGCGGCGGAAGCCTGAGTTACGCCTGATGACTGGCTTTCAATCATACGCTCAAGGCTCTCGATGTTTGAAGCAATCTCATTTACGGCGCCTGCCGTCTGGTTTACAGACTGGTTCTGGCCGTCAATCTGATGCTTCATTGAATCGATGTTTGCGATAATCTGCGTGATGGAAGAAGATGTGTCCTGAGTTGCCCCGGAAAGGTTCTCTCCGGCTACCATAAGCTCGTCTTTTGAAGATTTTACATCGCCGATGATTGTCTGCAATTTTGAGGCGAAAGCGTTGAAGCCTTTGACCACATAACCGATTTCGTTGTTTGAATTGATTTCAATTCGTTTCGTAAGGTCAGCGTCGCCTGAAGCGATTCCAGAAATTGCCCCTTCCACAATCTGCAAAGGTTTGAGCGAGCGGAGCAGAAGGAAGCCAGAGACCAAAATTAAGGCAAGGACTGTGAAAATTGCGAAGCCCAGCATAAGTGAGCGGATTTTATTTACCAAATCATAAATTTGTGTGTCCGGAATGGAAAGGGCAAGCGACCAAGAAGTTCCTTCGACGGGTTTATATGCGATTAAATCCTTGCCTTTGCGTCCGTTAGCATTTATTAAAGCGTTACCTGTCTCTCCGTTTGCCATATTTGTAGCGACCTGAATCATATCTCCGTTTGGACCGCTAAGACCGCCTGTAATGCCCGTTATGAAGTTCTTTTCCATTATGAAAGACTCAACAGGGTGGGTAATAACAAGACCGTCGCTTGCAAGAAGATATCCATAGCCCTTTTCACCAATTTTAATGTCATTTACTAAATCCGTAAGCAAGTTGACATTTACGACACCTGCGAGCATAGCAAATGTCCGTCCGCTGGAATCCTTTACGGCACGGGTGATGTGGATTACAGGCTGACCCGTCGTTTTTGAAATTACAGGGTCATCTACGAATGTTTCTTTGCCTTCCTGCATGATTGCTTTGAAATAATTTCGTGAAGAAATATCTGTTGTAGAGCCGTTGTCGTTGTAAGAAAGTCCGTCAGGACCGGCAAACATTACATAGTCGAAATCACCCCGCATATCACTATGTTTTGGGTCTTGAATCCACTCGTAACATGCTTGTAAATCTCCATCTTCCATTATGTCGGCATAAAGATAGCCGTTAAGAGCCTTAAAATAGCCCTCGACATCGTTGTGTAAAGAATCTGAATAACCGTCAAGCATATTCATATACATATTGATATCTTCTGCTATGATGTCAGACTTTGCCTGAGTAGTAACGAAAAGAAGCTGAATAGCGTTAATAGCGATAATAAAAGCTCCGACCATAATCAAAAGGCGTTTGATAAGGCTAGAGCGTTTCTGTGTTTCTGAAGATTTTTGATTTGACATTGAAATGTGCTCCTGAAAGTTAAGTTATAGTTAATTTAATACAATTTTAATACTATAATCTCAGATTTTCAAGAAAATTTTAATTTTTAAATTATTGTGTAAAATTCTCAAGAAACAGCACGATTGAAAAAAACGGATTTCTATATTAAAGTTTTTCCTAAGACAAAACAGGAGGACAAATATGTCTAAAAAATCAAATGTGCAGCTTTTTTGGCTTGTACTTAACATTGCTGTCGGCGCTATGCTTGCTGTCGGCGGAATCTGGGCTTTACAAGGAAGCGGAGACTTTGGCGCAAAGGCAATCAGAAGCATTTTTAATGGCGATGTCGCAAAAATTCTCGTACTTGTTTTTGGCGTTATTGAGCTTCTGTCAGGAATCTTTATTATTTTGCAACTTTTTATCGGGGAGCGAATGGGGCAGTTCGGTAAAATCCTTAAGCTGATTATCGTAATTGTCTGGGCTGTTGCCATTGTTCTTGCGGATTTCCTTGGAAACGGAGGCCTTTTAAACGGCGGCGCAAATAATTTCCTTTCATGGCTCTATGATTTTGCAATGCACTTGATTATTTTGTGTGCATTGCTCGTCACAAGAGACTAGCGTCTTAATCTCCTGTAAAATTTCCGTGCAGGATTACAGGAGATGAGCCGCCGCTGGCCGCTTTTTGCTGTGTTGAATCTTTTGAACAGGCACATTCTTCTTTGACGCGTGTTTTTACGGTCATTTCAGATTTTATTCTGTCGAGCGTAGGATTAAAAACAAGCAGAATTTCACGCAGAACGGCGAGCACTTCTTCGTCAGCGTCGCTGGCTTCGAGCAAGCGATTATACGCCTTGTACATCGTAACATAAGCATGATTTAATCCGACATATTCTTCATTGTAAATCTCTACTCTCGTATTATTTTCCATATCAATTATTCTAACGAGATTTTTTTGATTTCCAACGAAAATTTAAGAAAAACCTTAAAAAATTCAAAACAAGAGCTTTTGTTTAGTTGTTTTCCAGAGCCTTGAACTCTTCCTCTTTTGCGTAGACATTAAGGGCGTCGAGCATTTCGTCCATATTGCCCATCATAAAGCCTGGCAAATTGTGAAGGGTAAGGTTGATTCTGTGGTCAGTAACCCTGTCCTGCGGATAGTTGTAGGTTCGAATTTTTTCTGAACGGTCTCCGTTTCCGACCATGCTTTTTCTGGAAGCACTTCGCTCGGCATCAAGCTTTGACTGCTCAAAATCGAAAAGTCTGGCCCTTAAGACCTGCCATGCCTTTTCTTTGTTCTTAATCTGAGATTTCTGATCCTGCTGGATTACGACGATTCCCGTTGGAATGTGAGTGAGACGAACGGCTGAGTCAGTAGTGTTAACGCACTGACCGCCAGGTCCGCCAGCTCGCATTACATCGACGCGGACATCTCCAGGATTGATTTTAATGTCTGCTTCCTCGGCTTCAGGCAGAACCGCCACCGTAACGGTAGAAGTCTGCAGTCGTCCCTGGCTTTCCGTGGCAGGAACTCGCTGAACCCGGTGAACGCCGCTTTCCCAGCGGAGAGTTCCGTAAACGAATTTTCCCGTAATCTGAGTGACGATTTTGTTAAAGCCGCCGACCTCTGTTTCCTGAGCCTCCACATTCTCGTACTTCCAGCCCTTTCGCTCGCAAAGGTGAATGTACATTTCCCACATATCCCTTACGAAAAGACTTGCCTCGTCTCCACCCGCAGCCGAACGGATTTCGAGAATGATATTTTTTTCGTCGAGAGGGTCAGGGGGAATGAGTTTGAGCTTAATCTGCTCTTCCAGCTGGGGAACCTTTTCTTCGAGTTCTTTAAGCTCCTCCCTAGCCATTTCTTTCATTTCGGCATCATCCTCTGCCGTAATCATCATTTTTGCGTCTTCAATGCCCTGCAGACATTTTCGGTATTCGTTTCCGACTTCAAGAACATCAGCCAAATGACCGTGTTCACGCATTACATCCTTGTATTTTTTCTGATCCTTTACTAAGTCCGGATCCTGGACAAGCTCGCTGACTTCAACAAAACGGGCGTCTAATTCTTTTAGTTTCTTCAATAAATCCATAGGATAAATATAGCAAAATTTTAGAAGATAGTACAGAACAAGAAAAAACTCCCCTTTCGGGGAGCCGTGCTTCTAGCAATTAATGATTCTTAAAATCTTTCCTGTGAAAAGAACACAGAGAAGGTCAAGAATCCAGATGATGTTCCAACCCAAAAAGAGTCGGAGCAGGCCTGCGATAATCTTACCTTCCTGAAATCTTGTCAAAAATCCACAAAGCCAAGATGTGAAAGGGATAATCGCAAGAATCAAGCTTACAAGCCAGGGAAGTCCGAAATAATCTTTTGATGATTTAGCCATAATTTTCTCCTTACAGAACAGGCTTCATTGCTGTCATGTAAGCGCGGAGTTTGCGTCCGACAACCTCGATCGGGTGGTTGCGGATTTCGGCGTTTACATTGACAAGCTCAGTGTTGTTTACGCAGTTGTCTTTGTTTGACAGACCCTTACCGATAACTTCTGTGGTGAGGTTTGGCATAAGGTCTTTTGCCATCATTGGAGCGGCAACTCGTGCGAAGAGGTAGCAGCCATATTCTGCTGTGTCGGAAATGACCCGGTTCATCTCGTAGAGGCGCTTTCGGTCGATGAGGTTTGCGATGAGAGGAACTTCGTGAAGTGACTCGTAGTAAGCGCTCTCCTCTTTGATTCCAGCGTCAACCATTGTCTCGAATGCAAGCTCACAGCCGGCTTTGACCATAGCGACCATGAGGATGCCCTTGTCAAAGTATTCCTGCTCGGTGATTTCTTCTTTTGACTCTTCGGTTTTCTCGAATGGGAGTTTACCAGTCTCCTCACGCCATGCAAGAAGGTCTTTGTCTCCGGCTTTCCAGTCTTCCATCATTGTTGATGAGAATTTTCCAGAAATGATGTCGTCCATGTGTTTCTGATAGAGTGGAGCCAGGAGTTTTTTGATTTCTTTTGAAAGCTCGTTTGCCTTGATTTTTGCTGGGTTTGAGAGACGATCCATCATGTTTGTGATGCCGCCCCATTTGAGAGCCTCGCTGATTACGTTCCAGCCGTGCATCAAAAGTTTTGTAGCGTACTCAGGGGCGATTCCCTCAGAGACCATTTTGTCGTAGCAGACGATTGTTCCGGCCTGGAGCATACCGCAGAGAATTGTCTGCTCGCCCATAAGGTCAGATTTAACCTCAGCAACGAATGATGATTCAAGAACACCAGCTTTGCTTCCGCCCATGCCGACAGCGAGAGCCTTTGCGTAAGCCCAGCCTTTTCCTTCCGGGTCGTTTACAGGATGAACTGCGATAAGGTCAGGAACACCGAATCCACGCTGGAACTCGTGCCAAACTTCTGTACCTGGTCCTTTTGGAGCACACATTACGACCGTGATGTCTGGTCTGATCTGCATTCCCTCTTCAATCATGTTGAAGCCGTGGCTGTACCAGAGGGCAGAGCCTTTCTTCATGCGCTTCATGACTTCTGAAATTACATTTGTGTGCTGCTTATCCGGAGTAAGGTTACCGATGAGGTCGGCGGTTGGAATCAATTCGTCATAAGTTCCGACTTTGAAGCCGTTTTCTGTGGCGTTCTTCCAAGACTGGCGTTTCTGAGCGATTGCTTCCTCGCGGAGAGCGTAGCTTACATCCAGACCTGAGTCACGGAGACAGAGACCCTGGTTCAAGCCCTGTGCGCCACAACCTACGATTACGATTTTTTTGCCTTTGAGAGCGT
>CALGGS010000163.1 GCA_937915735.1 uncultured Treponema sp. | reverse complement strand
GGAATATATTGATTCTTCGCGGGCAAGTGACCTTACGCTGGTGGCATATTTTGAAGAAATTCTTTCCAACCTTTATGTAACAGCCCGCACACTTGCAGATGGCGAAAGCGACACATGCAACGGCTCACAGGAAAAGCCATTCGCCAACATTCAGAATGCAATCGAAAAAATAAAATCATATAATGCGGCTGATGTTGATTACACCATCACAGTAAGCGGAATGGATGATTCAACAGAAAAAATAAGCGGAAACAACGCCGGACTTCTGATTGCGGACATATCTGCTGCGTCACTTTTAATTCAAGGTGACGGTGTTGGAGATGCAGACGGAATTCAAAGCGTGGCACAAAAGGAAGTTCCTGTGGTTATCAATACTTCTGTTCCGGTTACATTCAAAAATTTTGTGATAAAGCCTTATGGCTATGTACAGAATAGCGGTGATGGTTATGTTCTTGTACTGAAAAATGGTTCGAATGTAACACTTTCACAGGGCTTTGAGGTGGACGGTTCTGGAGATACAGACACCAGCATTAGTTCTCACGATTCTTTTGGCGCAGTTTATGTTTCTGACGGAGCAAGCCTTGTTATGGAAGAAAACGCGAGCGTGCATGATGTAAGAATGTCTGGAAAAGACGACAATACCAATGATTTCGGAGCCGGTATTTTTGTGGCTGGAAATCTTGAAATGGGCGGCACTTCATCTGTTTACGGAACAAATTCAACTGCAAACAAGGGTGGCGGAATCTACATTACAGACACAGGAAAAGTAACTATAAAAGATTCAGCATTAGTTGGAAGTATAGATAGTAGTAACGGTAATTCCTGTGAGGTTAATGGTGGAGGCGTGTACCTTGCGGGCGGAGAGTTCATTATGGAAGGTGGCACAATTACTGGAAATGTACTTGGTGCTAATTCCAACAACCATGGAAGTGGAGTGTTTGTGGAAAGCGGTACCTTCAAAATGAGCGGAAGTGCCGTAGTAGCAGAAGACAACGATGTATATCTTGCAAGCGGCACAAAAGTTACGATTGCAGGCTCCCTCACTGGGACAAGCCCGGTAGCGACAATCACACCTTATTTATACACAGACGGAACTTCTGTTCTTGAAGTGGCAAGTGACTCTGGCACAACGCTGGCGGCAGAATACGAAAAATTTGCGGTAACTAAAGATGCAAAAGTATGGTACCTTTCTGAGGAAGGAAATTTGGCTTCATATGGACAAAAAGCTGCCTCTGAAGGCTATGAAGTTGGAGACATTGTATTTAATGATGGCTCTGCAACTCCTTATGCAGCAGACCTTACTCTGACAGATAAACAGAAGTCTGCAGCAATAGCCGTTATTTTCTACAAGGGAGCAGATTTGAACAATGACTCTGACACTACGACAGTTCGTACATTGGGACTTGGATTGAATAACACGACAGGCACTGGTAATTGGTTTGCATGGACTATTGAAGATTCTGATGGCTACTACAATTCTCTTTCAAAGTTGCAATGTTTAGTCAGCAATGACCGTGACTCCGTTACTTCGACTTTTAGCAACTTCCTTGACGGAAGCAACCTCTGGTCCACTCTTTGTGAATATGTAGATGACGAAGAAACAAGCGGAAACTACCCTGCATGGGAATGGGTAAATAATTACGCCACAAGCAATTCCCTTACAGGAGATTATGCAAGTGGCTGGTATCTTCCAACTGCTGCGGAACTTGCTAAGCTGTACTGTGCGATATACCCAGATGATTCTGTGATAAACGCAGCACTTAACGCTGCCGGGGGAACAGAAATCGCTAGAAAGAACGGAACTTCGGGTGTGTATTATTGGTCGGCTAGTCAGACTAATGCCACCGCTAATTATGCTTTTTCTGTAAGTATGAACAATGGCTTCATACAAGGCGAAGGCAAGGGCCACACACAATCAGTTTGTGCCATTCGTGCTTTTTAGCAGTCAAACAGTAGCAGTGTAAAAAATAGCTCTGGCTCATGTACGGAATGACAGTGAGGTGTGCCACTCCAGTGCAGCATTCTGTCATTCCCTGACACAACAGACCGTGTCATTCTCGCGCTTGACGCGGGAATCCCCCTTGTCATTGCCCGGTCAAGCCGGGCAATGACAAGGGGGCCTGCCGGAAATGACAGATGTGGCAATTTCTCAAATCTTTTAAATAAATTCCCAAAAAATCTGATTTTGTGGTATAATATCCCCGATGGTCATAGAGCAGATACAAAGATATTGCAAAGAACGGAAAATTGGATGGTCAATTCATGCGGCTGAAATGATGATGAAAAGGAATATTTCACGGCTAGATGTTTTTAACTGTCTGCAAAATGGAGAAATTATAGAAGATTATCCGAATTCATTCCCACATCCGAGTTGCCTTGTTTTTGGAAAGTCTGTAGGTGGCAAAATAATGCATACTGTAGTAGGATTGAAAGAAGATTTGCTGATGATAATAACTGCATATTATCCTGACACAGTAAAATTTGAAGATGACTTACGCACAAGGAGGTGCACAAAAATTTAAATCCGTTTAATTTTTTGTGCAGCAGATTTTGCTTTCGCAAAATTGCGATTCATGCCATCCTTGGCATGTCGCTATCGCGAAGGTTTTGGAGGACAAAATGAAAACTTGCTTCTTTTGTAAAAACGACACTGTTATTCACACATATACAACCTATATGGTTGATTTGAAAGACTGCATAATCATTGTAAAAAATGTTCCTTGTGAAGAATGTTCGGAGTGTGGTGAGAAATTCTTTTCTGATGAAGTGATGGAAAAACTTGAGGCAATTGTAAATAAAGTCCGGGGGCTTGCAAGCGAGGTATTTGTCACTGATTATTCTAAGCAGGCCGCATAGTGTCATTATCATTCTTGACAGGTAAAATAATGTATGTTATATCTTATTTATAGGAGGTGAAAAATGGCAACAACCAGCATTAAAAAGAATTTTGTAATAAACAGCAAAAAATCCGCTTTAGAAATTGCAAGTAAGCTTGTAGATGTTGAAAAAACTGTTGTACCTACTTTAAACAGACCAAGAATTTCACGTCCTGTTATGTCCGAGCAGATTCTTTCTTATTTTTCTGAATCAAAATCCGACAGGAGCTAAGCTTTGTCTTTTGATGTTGTAAACATCTATGATATTCTATCCGTTGATGAAAATATATTATTTAAACCATCTTTAATTGAAAAACTTGTTTCTTCGTACAAATAATGAGCATAATTTTTAACTTTATTATAGAATAACTCTGCAAATTTACTATTTTCAATTGTATACTTCATACCAATCCTTACTTCTCCAATATGTTCAAATTTATAAATGGATCAATACAGATAACATAAGTATAGTTCGGATTTTTTCATACCCTAATATTTTTGACCCTGTTACTTAATCCTAAAGAACCATTGATATCATAGAAAATACCTCACATCTTACTGTGAGGTATCTTGTTAATCTACACAATACTAAATAAAATATGTCAGTTTTATTTCAACTTTCTTTATTACTCTC